>CAWUNT010000095.1:0-7456 GCA_963923405.1 uncultured bacterium
TTCCTTGTAGCGCGCCAGAGAGAAAGCGCCCATGAGCTGCGCGAAGCGACCCAGGTTTTCGGCCTGCATGACGCCGTCCGCGATCCTGCGCGCGATATAAAGGCCACCAGCTTGCGGAAAGTAACGGGCGATCGAGCCAAATGCTGTCAGTTTCTCGGTTTCATCAAGCGCGTTGATCGCGTGCAGGTGCAGGTGCATGTGCGCAAGGCGGCTCGATACGGCGCGGTCCTCGATGTAGGGATGGCATTTGCGCCGATGGCGGCAACCATGGCAAAGGGCCTGTTTTTTGCCTGTTGCGCCTTCATCCTCGGTCCAGAACCGTACCACTTCCTCTACCGGGGAACGGCATGGCAACTTGTGGTCATTGAGATGATCCTGGATGTCACCCGACTGGATGATTGAAACGTCAGCTTTGCGATCGCGGAACGCGAGAAAGCTTTTTTCGTAAAAGACCTCGATCGCGCGCAGGCTGAATCCACGCCCGACGAGCCCGAGGAATGTGGTCGGGTCCTTGCGCAGTCGTGAGGTGCATGCCTCGCGGGAGGTCGCGCCCATCCGCCCGAAATAATCCGGGGCGGGCCACAGGCTGTATCCGATCGCGTCACGACCGCGCCGGCCGGCGCGGCCAAGCATCTGGAGGACATCCGAAGGCGCGTAGGGTTCGAACCCTTGATCTCCAGGCCGGTCATAGTCTGTGATCATGGTCGAGCGAACGGAGAAGTTGATGCCGAGGCTGAGTCCCATGGTCGCTGTGCAAAAACGCAAGAGCCCATTTTTCAGCAGTTGCTCGATCGCGATCCTGACGGGGGCGGCGAGGCCCGAATGATGCCAGGCGACACCGTAAGTCTGGATGGCGCGGCGCAGGTCATGGCTCATGAACGACAGGGCGCGGACTTCCCCGTGGATCTTTTGCAATGCATCCCCGATTTTCTGGCTTTCCTCGACCGGCAGCGGTGGCAGTTGCCGGGCGACCGCCACGGCAAGGCGTTCGCACGCGATGCGGCGTCCGGCGTACATGATGCATGGCGTCAATTCGGACTGCACGATCGATTTCGCGAGGAGGGCGGTGTCTTCAGGCTGCGGCGCGCGGTCGGGGCGACCACCGTGAGGGCCCTTCCCCGCGTCGGGCTTTTCAAACAACCTGCCCGGCAGTTGATCGGCGAGAATCCAGTGATTCTGGTAAAAGACAAGATTCGCCAGTGGCACCGGGCGGTGTGTCGTCCGCACAAGCTCGCAAGGGCGACCGCGCATCGCGGACATCCATGTGCAGATCTCTTCGGCATTGGCGACCGACGCGGACAGCATCAGTACCTGGCAAGAGGGTGGTGTCAGGATCAACGCCTCTTCCCACGCGCTGCCACGTCCAGGGTCTTGCAGGTAGTGATATTCGTCAAAGACAACGAGGGTCCGGCCGAGGTCCGGCTCCGTTCCCAGCAACGAGTTTCGGTAAGACTCAAGCGTCGCCACCACAATGGGCGCGTTCAGGTTTTCCTTGATGTCCCCCGTGGCAATTCCCACATTTTCCGCCCCGAACAGCGCGCGCAATTCGCGGACCTTGTCGTTGGAGAGGCTCTTTACCGGGGTGGTGTAGGCCGCGCGGAAACCGGGTTTATGGATGTGCGCGGCGAAAAAGGACTCAACGACGCGCGTCTTCCCGGCAGATGTTGGGGCGTCGACGACGACACTGCCGCCTTCATGAAGGATGTTGCACGCTTGTTCCTGCCAGGGATCGAGACCGGGGCGCGGGGTCGGAGGCTGCATCGCCTGCACGCGCCAGGCATCCATTTTCTGCCGGGTGTGCTCCAAAGCGTGCTGAATGTCGAACTTGGCCTGAGGCGCGCTCTGATGACGCCCGGACGGAGGAGGCTTGCGGGGCGGCCGCCCGTCACGACGTTTGTCATCGTGATGGCGGCCGTTTTTCCCCGGCTTGTCTTTTTTCGAGTGTTTCCTGTGGGCCATTGCCTACAGAATGTATAGCAATTCCCTGTATTTCGGAAGAGACCAAAGCGAGTCGTCGACGATGAGTTCCAGTTCGTCCGAGACTTTCCGGACATTCTCCATCAACTCCATGCCTTCACCGGCCAATTTCGCGGCAAGCTTTTCCTCGTCGTGGCTGCTGGACGTCGATTCGAGGAATGACTGCAGTTGGCCAGTCCTTTCAACGAGCTTCGTGTACAAGTCCGCGGTGGCGGTCAGTCGGCCGGCGATGGCGGTTGGAGTCTTTCCCAATGCGCGCGTGCAGGATTCCGCGGCGGCGGTCTGCAGGGTCATCTGTCCCTCAACGGCTGGAATCACCTGGCTACTGATCATCTCGATCAGCGTTTCAATCTCGATCAGGCGGATCTTGTTGTAACGCTCGACGAAGACATTGTAGCGAGCCGATGCCTCTTCCTTGCCAAGGATGCCAAGGCGATCAAGCATGTCCTGGGTGTGCTTCTCATTCAGGACTTTCAATGCCGCCGGCGTTGTCCGGAGGTTTGGCAATCCACGCGATTCGGCGTCGCGGTGCCACTCGGTGGAATAACCGTTGCCTTCAAAGCGGATCTTTTTCGTGGCTTTCACGGTTTCCTGGATCAAGGCCAGGATCTGCTCGCTGGACGGGCGTTCACCGGCCCGGCGGCGCAACTCCGCGTTCATGGTTTCGAGAGAGTCGGCCACGGCCGCGTTCAGGAACGTCAGAGAGGGACTGATGCTGGCGGAGGCTCCCACGGCCCGGAACTCAAATTTGTTGCCAGTGAACGCGAATGGCGACGTGCGGTTGCGATCCGTGTTGTCGCGAGCGATGACCGGGACCCTGGCGAGGTCCAGGTTGATTTCGCGTTGGCGTTCGGTGAGTGTGCCAGCTTTGCCATCGGTCAGTTTGTTCAAGACTTCATCCAGCGTCTCGCCGAGGAACACGCTCATGATTGCCGGCGGCGCCTCGTTCGCACCCAGGCGGAAGTCATTTCCTGCCGAGGCGATCGCCATGCGCAGCATCGCGCCGTGGTCATGGATAGCCTTGACGGTGGCGGCCAGGAAATACAGGAAGCGGATGTTATCCGACGGGTTGTCGCCCGGCTCGAGCATGTTGTGCCCGTTGCTGTCGGCGATCGACCAGTTGACGTGTTTTCCGGACCCGTTGATTCCAGCAAACGGTTTTTCGTGGAAAAGAACGTTCAAGTGGTGGCGTTTTCCCACTGACTTCAAAACTTCCATGACGATCTGGTTGTGATCAGCGGCGACGTTCGCGAATTCAAAGATCGGCGCGATTTCGCACTGGTTCGGCGCGACTTCGTTGTGCCGCGTCTTGCAGGGGACGCCGAGTTTGTAAAGCTCTTGCTCGCACTCCATCATGAAACTCAGCACCCGGGACTTGATGGATCCGAAATAGTGGTCCTCGAGTTGTTGTCCGCGGGGTGGATTGCGCCCGATCAGCGTGCGGCCAGCCAGCACCAGGTCGGGCCGCAGCGCGCCAAGCGAGTCGTCCACGACGAAGTATTCTTGTTCCGGACCAGCCGTCGCGACGCAGTATTTCACATCCGTGTGGCCGAGCAGGTGCAAGGCCTCGCAAGAGCGGCGGTTAAGGGCGGACAGGGATTTCAGGAGCGGCGTCTTCTGGTCCAGGGACTCGCCACTGTAGGAAATAAACAGCGACGGAATGCACAGGGTCAATCCGTGCTCGGTCTGCATGAGGAACATCGGCGAGGATGCGTCCCACACGGTGTATCCACGAGCCTCGAACGTCGAGCGTCGTCCCCCCGACGGGAAACTCGAGGCATCGGGTTCGGACTGGATCAGTTCTTTTCCCGTGAATTTTTCAATCGCGCAGCCTTTGCCGTCAAACGAGAAGAAGGAGTCGTGCTTCTCGGCTGTGGCGCCAGTTTGCGGTTGGAACCAGTGGCAATAGTGCGTCGCGCCCTTCGCGACAGCCCATTCCCTGACTGCTTGCGCCACGACGTTGGCCAATTCCAGATTCAGCGGTTCGCCGCTGGTCGCGTATTCCTTGAGGCGAGCGACTTCACTGGATTTGATCTTTTTTTCCATGAGATCGAAGCTGAAAGTATTGCAACCGAAATATTCGGATACCTTGAGTGGAGCGTTGTCGGATCCAGTCGGGCGCTGGAAACCACGGCTGCGTCTTGCTGACGCGAGGGCGACGGCGTGCATGCGTTCAGACGAGCGGTTTCCGGTAGATGAAGCGGTCAGATTCGATGTGGTCAGGGACGTGGATGCCATTGGTGGGGTTCCTCCTCGAGTGGTGAAAAGGCTCACGCGAAGAGTAAAGGCCGTGACCGGGGGGCCGCAAGTATTTTCGGTTAAGTTTTATGATTCTTTTCAGCGGCTGGACTGCCGATTTTTTCGCCCAGGATCCTGGTCAAGCGCTCCACTTGGTCACGGACCAAATCGATATCACCACCGGTCTCGATCACATGGTCCGCCATGGATGCCTTGTCCACGGCGGCCATTTGTCCGGCCAGGATCTGATTGGCGAGCTGATCTGGAATCGACCGGATGTGACGTAACCTGTCCACTTGTTTCTCGCGCGGGCAGTGAGTTGCCCATACTTCGCGAAAGTCTTTCTGTGAGCCAGTTTCAAAGATCAGTGACGCCTCGTAGAAGACAGGTTTCGGGTTGTCAACAAGGCCTCTTCGATCCAGCTCCTGATGCAGGGCCTCCCGGATCGCCGGATGCATGATGGACTCGAGGCGCTCTTTCGCTCGCGAATCCGCGAAGACCATTGCACGGAGTTTTGCCCGGTCAAGCATTCCTGACTGGTCCAGGACCCCGGTACCGAAGGCCTGGACAATGGCATTCAGGACGGGACTGCCGGGCACGACCACCTCGCGCGCCAGCCCGTCGGCATCAAGAACGGTAAATCCCTGCTCACGCAGGATTGCCGCGACCGTGGATTTTCCGGTCGCGATGCCGCCGGTCAAGGCGATACACCACGTCCTGAGAAATTTCTCAAAAGTTGTACGAGATTTGCGCTTCAAGGCCATGCTCGTCGAGTCCCGTCTCGAAGGCCAGCCCGCGCCGGCGACTTCGTGATTTCTTTGGTCCCTTGCCAGAAGGAGCGTTGATACTTGCCTCTACAGTGCTGGCGACCCATGCTGCGCCAAAACCGAGCAGGCAAAGGGTCGCGTTTTGATCACTGGTTGTGCCATAGGCCTTTTGCTGGTTGGCCTGGTCCTCGTAATAGGCCTCGCCGTCCCGGTCGCCATTGTTTACCGCGTCGTCTCGCGCGGCGATGGCCTTGTTGTAATTGGTCTGCGCCGAGGCCGCGTTGGAAGAGTTCGTTATATAGAGGACCAGGGCTCCTGCCTGGGCCGCGGTGAAGGCCCCTCCGAGTACGTAATTGCCATTTTGGTACTGTCCCGCGCCGAATGGCAGGTACCTGATGACAGGGTTGCGTCCTGATGACGCTTTTTTTGTCGCGCCGACAGCAGGAGCCAGTTCCTCAACCGGTGGTGGACCGGACTGACTCGGGGCTTCCGCGACGGACGGAAGTGGCGCTTCGGCCACGGATGGCGGGGCGACCGGCTCAACCGGGGCCGGCGCGACGATAGCTGGTGGCTGCTGCGGATAGTAGTAGTAGGGCGATGGTGCCTGATACTGGGGAACCTGGTAGCCGGGTGCTGGATAGCCTGGCGCGTAGCCGGGTGGATAACCGGGAGCGTAGCCCGGGTATGCTCCATATCCCGGGGCGGACGGGTACTGGGGATACGGCTGATATCCGGGATATTGCGGATACACGGGAGTTTGCGGGTAGGGCTGCGCGTAAGGCTGCTGGTATCCCGGTTGGGCCGGCATGCTGGTTCCGGGGCCATATCCAGGTTCATATTGGGGAGCCGCCGCGGGCCTCTGTTGAGGCTGCTGTTGCGGTCGCTGTTGAGGCTGCCTGTTTTGCCGCGCGACCTGTTGCCGCGGTGGCGTCGCTGTGCGAGGCGGGCTGCTCGCTGGTCCCGTGATCGGGCCACTCTGGATCGCTGGCGGAGGACCAGCAGAGGCTCCGGCGAAATCGTCACCGAACAAATCCTGGCCTTTTCGCGGTGCGCCGCCTTTCGACGGAGCGGACTTGCCAGCGACCTTCGCCTGGCCGCGTGGCGCGGCAGACTGTGCCTGACGCTTCGCGGTTTGAGCGGGGCGCGCGACTGGCGCGGGCTTCTTTACTGGCGCCAACTTGACCAAAACAACATTGACTGTGTTGGCAACGTTCGGACGTGCCGTTGTCTGGACTTTTTTCGTCTGGTAGCCCGGGGCCGACACGTCAAGGATGGCATTGCCGGGGTCCACCTCAAACGGACTTCCCGCGGTTCCAAGGATGATACCGTCCTGGGTGACCGTCGCGTTCGGTACATTGCACTTGACGGTCAATGTGGTCGACTTGGCGACGTTTTTCCGCGGGGCCTGTTGCCGGGATGTCGCCGGACGAGACGCTGCGCTGGAGATGTTGTTGATTCCGGTCATGACCATCGCGGATACAAGAAGCGCGATGAAGCGGCATGAGGGCGTCCGTGGGTACTTCATGGCTCGCGCTCCCCGCCTGGCATTCCGGCTTTCTGATTGGCGGAACCGCTGAATTCGACGCTGTAGGTGATCGCGCCACTGACCGTAGTGGTATCAAGGCGGCGTTCCTTGACTTCGCCGTTGGCCTCGACGCGGATCGTGAACCGTCCTTGCGGGATCCGGACGGTCTTTGAAGAGCGATCGATCCTGAATTGCGTCGGCGCGCTGCCAGGCGCGCCGTTGTTGATGAGGGTCACGTTGGCCGGCCAGCGGTTGGTTGTAACGGTCAGCGTGACATTCGGCGCGGAATTCAAGGCACGCTTTGAGGCAGCGCCGGGAGTCGTCGGGGCCCCTTCACGCTCAAGGGTCAAAATTCCCATCGTGATCCGGTCGTCACGCGTGACCGTGATTTTTTTGACGAGGTCGCGGTAACCGGCGCGACGCAGGACAACGGTCACCGCGCCGGTCTCGACCGCGATCCATCCACTGCTGCTGCCTCCGTCAACGGTTGTGCCGACTTTGCGGTTGTTGATGAAAATCTCGGCGGCTGGTTGCGATGAGATCGACAGGCGGCCTTTGCCGGTCACGGATGGTACCTGCGTCGCCTGGGGCATGGTTGTCACAGGTGGCGTCATTGGCGTCGTTGGAGCCGCGGGAGCAGCGGGAGCCGTTGGAGCCGCTGTTGCCGCAGGTCCCGCGGTTTCAGGTTTTCGGGGCGCCCGATCCTGGGTGACCTTGCGAGGTTCCTTTCTTGGCTCGGGGCGTGATTCGGGGCGTGCTGGCTTTCCCGGTTGCGCGTTGGACGGGCTTTGCCCGGTGGACGGAGTTTGTGAGATGTCGCCGGACGGTCGCGAAGGTGATTCCGGTTTTGCCTGCGGCGCGGCGATTTCAGTGCCGGAATTTGCCCCGTTGCCTTTCAGATCCTGCGGCTGAGATGGGGATTGAGGCTGCGACTGCGTCTGGCCGGGAG
>CAWUNT010000096.1:0-7360 GCA_963923405.1 uncultured bacterium
CAAGTGGTCCTCGTCGATGAATTTCGAAAAGAAGACAAGATGCTTCTTGCCATACTGGTCAGCGATGCTCAGGATTCCGGGATCAAACGGGCAAGCGAGCACCAACGGAATCTTCAGACCGGAATAACTGTACGCACGGACCAGCTGGTGCACGTTCTTGTGCGGCTTGTTGTTGGTCAGGCAGAAAACAAACCGTTCTGGCAACTCATAGATGTCGCGAACATACTGAAGCGTCTCCGGGTCAGTCACCCTGCGGTAATTGGGCGAAACGCCGTTGTATGTCACCGCGACTTTCTCCGGCTGCAACTTCAATGTCCGGATGATCTCATCACGACTGAACTGGCTGACCGTCAGGATCGCTTCCGATCGTTTGATGCAGCGTTTCACGAAGAAACTGTAATAGGCCTGGTGAAATGGCGTGTAGAACTGCGGCAAAACCATGTGGTTCAAGTCATGGATGGTCATGATGGTCTTGCATGGCGAATAAAAAGGCGCGACAAACGAAGGCGAGTGAAACAGGTCAGCTCGCAACCGGCGCAAAAGGCTCGGAAGTTCAGCCTGTTCCATGAGGCTGATCCAGCGGGTACGTGCCGTCACAAGTTCCATGTTCGACGGCAGTGACATCGACTCCAGCGGACTGCCGGCGTTGACGAAAATAAAAAACCGGTGGTCGCCCCCCGTTTCGCGAAGGCAACTGACCAGTTCATGGACGTACCGGGCAATCCCGTGCATCGTCCCAGATTTCAACATGCGCGCGTCAATGGCGATCCGCACAACATCTCCGGAGCTTGACCAAAAGCATGGCTTTAGCCCAGAGACCCTATCACCGCAAAGGGTTTAAGGGAAAGGTCGCGCCTCAGGGGGGGCCTCAGAAGGCCAACCCGAACTCAACTGCGGGCTCAAGTCTCGTCATGTAGCGACGGCGGAGTGAGGCTTTCTCGTCAACCGCAAGTGGCGTGTAATCCGCGTCCATCGGCTCCACGTCCTCGAACTTCCCGTCGAAATGGCGGATTCCGAGGTGACCACCGATGGCCAGCGGGATCGACTGGGAAACCCAACGATACCCGGCGCGGGCGTGTCCGGTAGCTCCGGTTGCCTTGTATTTGTGCAGGACCTTCCCGGCGCTGTCCTGGACCAGATTGATGCCCGTGATCAGCGCGAGGGTGCTGGGGCTGGTTTTCCAGATGCCATCCATCTGCCGGGCGCCAGCGCCCAGCGTCCAGAACCAGCCCGACATGTTGGACTGGTTCGAGTACCGGCTGACAAGGATAGAAGCCTGACGGCCACTGGTGATCATGGAGTCACCAGTCAGGAGGATCTTCTCTTCGGGATACTCCTCCGCGGTGCCCATATAAGCTGACTCCACAGAAAACGAGGCTGACGCGGTGTTGAGTTCGCCGCGGAATACCGCGTCACGGGTCAATGAAACCAAAGGCACCGTGAGGATGAAACTACGGGACCCGGAGGAACCGCCCGATGACGACGCCGCCCCAGATGACGGGGACTTGCCTGGCGCGCCGAACACCGATGTGGAACCCGCCAAGGCGACAACCAACGCGGACACAATCACAACCGGCCTTGAAATCTTCATGAGGACGCCTCCTGATAACCGACTTGCCTTGCTCCCATTGTATCAAGTTGCTATTCCGGGACCCCCCTCCGTCAAAAGAATGGCGAAGGAAACATCGACAGGAACTTCGAAAATGACCAATGAAATCATTGGCAAGAAACGCCCACGAGCCCTCTTGGTCTCCGTGCAGTTACCGGGAACAAGCGACGCCGAACATGCGGCCTCGTTGGCGGAACTGGGCAGGCTCGTCCACACGCTTGGCATGGATGTCGTTGAAACCATTAGTCAAAAACGGAACTCCCCAGCCGCTGGATCCGTCGTAGGTGACGGCAAACTGAAAGAGATCGCGCGCTGGACCGGCGGCAGCGGGATCGTCACATCCAACAAGCCAGTCGTCAGGACGAAAGCCGGTGTGCACGCGCCCGAGGAGGACATCGAGGAAAAGATCGAGGAAAAGATCGAGGAAAAGATCGAGGTCCCTGAGGGCGAACGGGTACAGTTCGTCGTTTTCGACAACGAATTGACTCCGACACAATTGCGAAACCTCGAGGGAGCACTTGGCGTCGATGTCCTCGACCGGACCGGTGTGATCGTTGAGATTTTCTACCGTCACGCGAAAACACCAGCGGCCCGCGCGCAGGTAGAGATCGCGCGCCTGACTTACCTCGCGCCAAGGATCCGGGTCACGGGGGCTGGCGAGCGTCAAGGCGGCGGAATCGGAGCCAAAGGCGTCGGAGAAACCGCGCACGAACTGGAAAGCCGCCGAATCCGCGACAAGATTGCCGCGCTGCGTCGCGAGATCGAAATCATCAACAAGGACCAGGCCTTGCGTCGCTCGAAGCGCAGCGAGCACCTGAAAGTCGCGCTGGTGGGATACACAAATGCCGGCAAGTCGTCGCTGATGCGGGCCCTCACGAAAAGTGAGGTTCTCGTCGCGGACAAACTTTTCGCAACCCTCGACACCACGGTACGGGTGATGTTTCCGGAGACCAAACCGCGCGTCCTGATCTCGGACACGGTTGGTTTCATCAAGAAGCTTCCGCACGACCTTGTAGCGTCGTTCCGCTCCACGCTGGACGAAGCTCTCGACGCATCACTGCTGCTCTTTGTCGTGGACGCCTCGGATCCGGCATTTCGCTCCCAACTGGACACCACACGAAAAGTCCTCGCGGAGATTGGCGCAACCGGTGCTGACAGCCTGCTCGTGCTGAACAAGATGGACAAATTGTCCCAGATTGAGATCGCCGCGCTGAAACGCGAGTTCCCCGACGCCGTCTTTCTGTCAACACGCGAAAAGGGCAGTGTTGCCGCGCTTCATGCCCTGATCCAGTCTCATTTCGAGCGCGACATGGTCGATGCGGACCTGTTCGTGCCATATGAGAAGAGTGCCGCCACGGCAGAGATCCACGCCAGCATGCGTGTCCTGTCGGAAGCCCACGACGACGAGGGCACCAGACTTCGCGTCAAGTGCATGGCACACGACCTTGAAAGGATAAAGAAACAGTTCGGCCTGGCCTGAGCCGGGACGCCGACGCAGTAGATGCAATGCTCCACACGTGTTGTTAAGATGACTCCCAAGCCCGGGGAGTCCAACTTGAAAGTCATTGCCCACCGCGGAGCCAACCGCGAAGCCATCGAAAACAGCCGCGCAGCCTTTGAGAAGGCGTTGCAAGGCGGAGCCACACGCATCGAGCTCGACGTCCAGCTAAGTCGCGACGGGCACGCCGTGATCATGCATGACGACCAGTTGGGGCACACTGTGGACCTGCAAGCTGGAGGGATTCGACTGATCTCCTCGATGACTCGCGCGGAACTTTCACGGCTCAAACTGAAGAACGGAGAGCCGATTCCATTTCTCGATGAGATCGTCGACGAATTCGCTGACCGGATCGAGCTCAACATTGAGATCAAGGGGCGCAGCCCCCGTCTGGCCGATGTTACAGGCAGAATTTGCGCGGATCACGGCAGGCTCGACGCTTTCGTCATCTCCTCATTTGAACTGGAACCTCTGGTATTTTTGAAGGATCATCATCCCCGCATCGAGCGGGCGTGCCTGTGGGGAACGGACAACCTGCTGGGCCCGCACTTCAGCCGGTTCGCGCCTCCGACCTTCATGCTCATGGCGGGGGCGCGCATTTTCCACCCCGTGGCCAACTGGATTGACTGGAATCTGATGGATCAGGCCAAGGCCAGGGGATGGAAGGTTTACGGCTGGGTGCCCATGGCCGGGGAAACCACGGGCCGGGAAAACCTCTGGAGTTACCTGGCTGCGCTCGATGTCGATGGATTGTGCACAAACTACCCGCGAGAAATGGCGGCTTGGCTGGCCGGGGTCGAAAATGAACAACAAAGAATCCAATCACTCAGTTCAACAATCAGGTTCTGACGCCACCGGCGAATCCAGGACGTGGCAGATAACGCGTCTCGCGCCCGGCAAAGGCCCGACGCTGCGCTATGGTGTATCACTGCCACCGGGCGCGACCACCGAGCACATGGCGCGATTTGTCGTTTTCATGAACGGACGCACGGAATGGATCGAGAAATACGCGCATATCCCGGCCGACCTTCAGCTTGAGGATGACATCGGCTTCCTGACCTGGGATCACCGTGGACAGGGAGCATCGGGCGGCGAACGGGCGTATATTGAAAGCTACAGCCAATACACCGACGATGCTCACCGCATCACCAACAAGATCTGCAAAGAAAAACCGTATATTGTGATCGGGCACTCGATGGGCGGCCTGATTGCTCTGCACGCCGCCATGCAAGGCTTGATCAAGCCGGCAGCGATGGTGCTCTCCTCGCCATTGCTTGGCTTGCCCGAACGGCCCGTCCCGAAAGTCCTGGCGCGCCCCTTGTCAAAAATCCTTTCGCAAATTCCCGCGACAACGCGGTTGTCCAGCGGTGCGGGAGCATTCAACAAGAGCCCCTTTGAAGGCAATGCATTGACGAGTGATCACGACCGCTACGAGATGATCAAGGCAACTCCATATCCACTTGGCGGAGTCAAATTCGGTTGGGTAAACGCAACTTTCGAAGCCATTGATTTCGTCAACCAGCCAAAAAACCTGGAGCGCTTTCAAATTCCAACTCTTGTGCTGACAGGATCAGACGAACGCGTCGTAGACGCGACCGGTACCCAGGAATGGATTCAGAACGCAGCCAGACACTCAAAAGCAAGAATTGAGTTTGATGTCATCCATGGCGCGAGACACGAGTTGTTCTCAGAGACCCCCGCCTTTTATCAGAAGGCGATCGATCTGGTTCGCCAGTTCATCGACTAGAGCAACTACCCGGGACTGCCTCGACCTCGATTGTCGGACGAATGTGGTCCCCGGCCGCATGGATGATTTCTTTCACTCGCGCCTTGATCCCTTCAATCTCACTCAGGTCCGAAGCATCAACAACCAGGTGCAGCGTGAGGATGTGGTGAGACCCGTCCAGCGACCAGATGTGCAGGTCGTGAACGCCGGCAACACCCGGGATTGCCTCAATCGAGGCCTTCAAAGAGTCGATCCGCAAATGCTCGGGAACTCCCTGGAGAAACAGTACCAGTGTGCTGCGCAAGTTCTTCAGCACGTTGAAAAGAATGAAAGCGACAAAGACGAGAGACAGGATCGGATCAATCACCGGCAAATTGATGAACATCATCACCACACTTGAGATGGCGATGACAACCCAACCCAGCAGATCCTCTACGAGGTGCCACGACAAAACCTTTTCGTTCAAAGTCGAACCAGCCTTCAACCTCCAGGCCGCGAGGGCATTGACAGCAATGCCGAGGACCGCCAGACCCAACATCATGCCCGTGCGTGGCTGGACCGGATTGAACAATCGCGGAACTGCCTGGACAATCACGAAGATGGACGACACAACGAGAACCAAAGACGTGATCAGGGCCGAAAGCAATGAGACGCGCCGGTACCCGTAAGAAAAACGGAAATCACTTTTCTTGTCAGCAAGCCCCTCGAGAATCCAGGCGAGAAACAACGAGATCCCGTCACCAAAGTCATGAACAGCGTCGGCGACAACCGCGATGGAACCAGCCATCATGCCGCCGATAAATTCGACAACGGAAAACCCGAGGTTCAACATCATCGCAATGAAAATATTTTTCCGGCTGGCACCCATATGATGCGCGTGATGGTGGCCATGATGATGACCACGATCATGATCATGGTGGCGATGTGAATGCGTACTCAACCGGGAGATCCTTCCGCTACCAGTCCGCCAATGCGGGGGAAAGCGAGCTGCGAAACCTCGATACCGACAGTCCGGAAAAGCTCAAGAGAATCCTGCGAACGATACTCATGGCAGTAATGCACGCGCCGGACATTCCCCAGGTTGATCAGCCGCTTCGCGCACATGACACAGGGAAGATGAGTCACAAACACAACTTTGTCGATGTGCCTGGGGCTGTCACAGTTGATAACGGCGTTTTCCTCGGAGTGAAGGCAGCCGCAACGCCCCGCCTCGTCGCGGTCGCAGCAATTGGGCAATCCTGAGGCGTTACCGTTGTAACCGACGGCCAGAACCTTGCGGTAATCAGTCGTTGTAATGACGGTCCCGACCTTGAGGCGTTTACAAGTCGAGCGCTCAGCCAAGGCGAAGGCCAGAGACAAATAGATTTCGGGAAATCCAGGCCGTTGAACCCTTGCCTTTACCGCTTCAATCGCTTCCACAACCTCTCCTCAATGTCATCTTGCAATGTCATCTTGAATCACGAAAAGGGATCTCAAAACCCCAATCTCCGTCCAATTGAAACAGTTGCACGCCATCTTGTCGAATCATCTGTTGGGTGCCGGCAGCCGAGTTCCACCGCAAGGCCCTCGCACCAGCCGGCGACTTGTCACCAAGGATTACCGGCGCCTGGAACAGGTGCAAACGGTTCACCCGGGGACGGGTCCGGGGGTCGGTACCCCCGAGGGCGAGGGAATACACTCCTGGGCCGCCCTCAAGCAACAAGCTGCGCACACCCAGGCTCTGCAAAACCATGTCTACCTCGTCCCAGACAAAGGCGCGATTCAAGGACTCAGCCACCGGCAAGTCCAGCACTGGAACGACAACTACTTTGATGCCGCGGGATTCAGCTGCATCAACCCACTTGCGGTCAGCGACGAGCCAAATCGTCTTGTCGGGCTCTTCTGTTATCAAAGGCATGGGTTTCGCGCCCAGCGCGTATTCCAATGCTCTGGCGTCCGGATCGAACACCACCCGGCGCGGAGTGCGCGTCATGGCCGGATCCGTAATGAACGGATGACGGACGTTGAGGCGGGGATGGTCCGCCAAAACCGTCCCGGCGCCTACGGCGACGGCGTCGTAGGCCATACGCAACCAGTGCCCGTATGCACGGGCGCGCTCGTTCGTGATCCAGACCCGCCGATCACCTTCAAAAGCCACGACACCATCGAGGCTCGAGGCGATTTTCAAGCCGGTGAACATCCGGCCTGTGGATATGTTGTGTAAAAAAACGGACGCAAGATCCGAGCACGCCGCGCTCCATGCCGCATATTCCACAGAAGTTGAGGCATTCACGGTGAGGACGCCAGCCCCGGCGAGAATGGCCGCGCCCTTGCCGCCAACCAAGGGATTAGGGTCCGTGATCCCGTATATGACTTCTTTCAATCCAAGGCCGGCCAAGGACGTAGCGCAAGAGGGCGTCCGGCCCTCATGAGCGCATGGCTCAAGGGTGACGTACATCCTTGCACCCTTCAAAATCGCGAGCCTTCCCGATTCCTTCAATTCGTGCAGGATATTCGCTTCGGCATGACGATCCCCAACCCTCTCGTG
>CAWUNT010000097.1:0-7353 GCA_963923405.1 uncultured bacterium
GATAGCGTAGCGTCTCGTGGGCTCGGAGATGTGTATAAGAGACAGGTTCCATGTCCTCTCTGGACTTGCCTGGAAACTCGGCGGAGAACACGGCGTTGTCGTACTCTCACGGTTGTTGTTCGCGTTCTTGATGACGACCCTCGGGTTTGTCATCGCAAGGGCCGCAAAATCCAGTTGGATGATCCCCATCGCGACTTTCGTCGTCATGATGTGCTGCGCGCAGTTCGCGACAAGGATGCACATGGTCCGGCCCCACGTGTTGGCGATCCTGATCATGACGTGGCAAATCCTCGCCTGGCGATCAGGCCGATGGAAACTCGCCTGCCTTCTGGCTGGCGTGTATGCCCTTGCATATCACGCGTTCTATGTACCACTCGCCGTCAACGCGATTTTCATCACAGCCCTGTTCCTTGCGGGCATGAACGTGTCGCGGCAAATCGCGTGGACCATCGTTTCCATCGTCGCCGCCATCATCGTCAACCCTGCCTTTCCGCAAAACATCGCGACTGGCATCCAGGTTCTGGCTATCGCCACGCAACAGACAAGCTCCATTCCTGAATACTTCTTCGGCGGGGAAATTCAGTTGCTGAACAGTGTCCAGTTGATCAGACATCAAGGGTACATGATCTTCCTGCCGGTCGCGTTGCTGTTACTCCTGGCGCGATCAGACAGCACTCCTTGGTGGACCACAATCCGGGACGGAAAACCGGGATCTGCTGAAGTGCTCGCGACTTTGTGCATTTCACTGCTTTTTTCTGCCTTGATCTTCCTGACACCAAGGGCGTTTGAGATTGCCGTGCCCGCGGGTATTATCGCTGCCGCAACGTTCACCCGCCACCGTTGGACCACAGGCAGGCGGGTCATGGCCATCTTCCTTCTGACGTTCGCCCTGTTCCACGTGAACGGATCCATTGAAAGATTCCGCCTGGCATCCAGACTTAGCCCGACGGTGCAGCCCGCCAGCGAGTCGATCCGTGCGGCTTTGTCGGTGATTCCAGAGGACCAGCAAAAAAAGGTTTTTCACTGGTCGTGGTGGATCTCGCCCTACATCATTTATCACCGTCCGGACCTGCGATTCATTGACTTGCTGGATCCCACGTTTCTGCAGCGAAAAAGTCCCGAGATGTCCAGGTTGCGAGTGGCCGTCTACGATGACAGGGAGACAGACCCCTGGTTTGTCGTGCGCAACGTCTTTCACGCGGATTATGTGATGATCCCGGATTCCATGGCAGGACGCTGGGCAACGGACCCGCACTTCACGCTCATCAAAACACCACCACCGGTCGACGACAGGTACGGGTTCAGCATCCTCAAAGTCGCGGAACATCGAATCGACCGTTTCGTCACGCAGGGACGGACCGGTACGGCCGTGGTATCACGACCCTTTCCGGAGATACCGGATTCGGAGTTTCGCCGGCAGGATATCCCGATTGAACAGGAATGGCCGCGCATCGAAGATCAACCCGGGGGCAGCGCGCCAGTCCCTACCCTGGCCTTCGTGGATTCATTCAAGACTTTGGCAGGTATGTCAGGCGGACTGAAGCCGGCAAATCTTGCGAAATTGGACCCTCTGAAAAATAGCCTCTGCACTCGCGTCTCGGTTGATCCGTCAGAGATCGCGCGGATCACTCGCGACGCGGGACGGATCGACTACCTTGGAATTGGCGGAGGTTCGTGGTTCGGAGTCTGGGTGAATGACGAGCCCTTGTACCAGTCCGAAAATCCTTTCGCGCCTAGACTTGTCGATACTTTGATTGATCTCCGTGGCGTGCGCACGGTGCCCCCGATCCGTTCGGTCGAGGCCGTCTCGTGCGCGAAATTGTCGACGAACCGCGCCGGCCTCGCGATCAGCCTTTGGTCAAAGGGAGATCTCGAATCCCGGTGCGGAAACATCTCGAGGGCAGCCCATCCATCGCGATGGCAGATCGCGGGTACAGCGCAACGGGAATGCTTCGGGGCGCCGATTGTCCAAAAGACGTCTAACACCCTGTAATTACAACAATTAAACTCCGCCCCCCATTGACCGATAAACCTTCGTGGGCCAATGCCATCAAAACACCCATGGCCCCGGGGGACAGGAACATGACTTCGCTTTTCCGCCTGAACGACGACCAGCAAGCCATCCAACAGACGGCTCGTGACTTCGCGCGCAAGGAAATGATGCCGCTCGCGTCAAAGCACGACCAGTCCATGGAATATCCCGTCGAGGTCATCAAGAAGGCGCACGCCACAGGACTCATGAACATTTCCGTCCCGGACTCCATGGGCGGGCCGGGCCTCGATCACATGACCCAGGCCGTGATCGTCGAGGAACTCGCGTACGGATGCTCTGGCATGGCGACCGCCATCACAGCGAACGACCTTGCCCTTGGTCCGGTCATCGTGGCCGCGAACCAGGAACAGGTTGAGGAGTTCATCAAGCCCATGATGAACGAGCCGCACATGGCGGCGTATTGTGTTACCGAACCGGGCGCCGGAAGTGATGTCGCCGGGATCCGCACGACCGCGAAGAAAGACGGCGATGGATATATCCTGAACGGCGAGAAGATGTGGATCACCAACGGATCCAAGGCCAAATGGTACTTCGTCCTCGCGACGATGGATCCGGCGCAAGGGCACAAGGCGATGGTCGCTTTCGTGATTCCGGCGAATCTGGAAGGCATCAAGGTCGGGAAGAAAGAAGTCAACATGGGCCAGCGCTGCAGCGACACGCGCGGGATCGTGTTCAATAACGTCAAAGTCCCGAAAAAATACCTGCTCGGCAAGGAAGGCGAAGGATTCAAGATCGCGATGAAGGCATTTGACTTGTCGCGTCCCGCGGTCGCCTCGCTGGCTGTTGGCATCGCGCAGTGCGCGATGGACCACGCCGTGAAATACGCCCTTGAGCGCAAGACCTTCGGCAAGCCGATCGCGGAACACCAGGCCGTCGCCTTCATGATCGCGGACATGGCGAAAGACATCGAGGCGGCCCGACTTCTCGTCTGGAAGGCCGCCGCGGAACTGGATACCGGTGGCCGCAACACCAAATTCGCGTCGTTCGCCAAATGTTTTGCCGGGGACATCGCCGTGCGCATCACGCAAGACGCCGTGCAAATCTTTGGCGGTTATGGTTACAGCAACGAGTATCCCGTCGAGAAACTGTACCGCGACGCCAAGATCACCCAGATCTACGAGGGCACCCAGCAAATCCAGCGCCTGATCATCTCACGCGCTGTGTTCGCTGAGTACCAGAAGGCCTGAATCGCCTGAGCAACTCGCCGGTTCCACGCCCAGTTCACGCTGGACGCGGGCGGCGATCCGCAAGGCGGCCTTGCCGTCGCCAAACGGGTTGCCAACAGACGACATCTGCCGGTAACTGCCGGATGATTCATCCGTCAACACGTCCATGGCCAGAAGGATTTTCCGCGGATCACTTCCGACAAGGACGGCCGTCCCGGACTCGACCGCCTCGGGCCGTTCCGTGTTCTCACGAAGCACAATGACGGGCTTGCCGAAAGTCGGCGCCTCCTCCTGGATTCCGCCACTGTCCGTCAGCACAAACTGGCATTGACGCAACAAATACACGAGTCGCTGGTAATCCACAGGCGGGATCAAGGCCACATTGTCCAAGTCCGCGAGCGCCTCGTGGGCTGGACGTGAAATGTTTGGATTCGGATGCACGGGATACACGAGCATCATGCCGGGATTGCGCAACGCGTAAAGCCGCAAGGCCTGGAGGATCCTGTCAAAGGGATCCCCAAAATTCTCACGCCGGTGGGCCGTCACCAGCACGATCCTGCGACCGGAAACGCGCTCACGGATCTCCGGGAATTCCTCTTCACGCGCGGCGATCAACTGGACCGCGTCAACGGCCGTGTTCCCGGTCAATTCGATACTTCGCGGGTCGACTTTCTCCGCGAGAAGATTCTGCCGTGCCCTTTCGGTCGGCGCGAAATGAAGCCGCGCGAGACTGCCGATTGTCCGGCGGTTGAACTCCTCGGGCCACGGTGAGTGGACGTCAAAACTGCGCAGTCCGGCCTCGACATGCCCGACAGGAATCCTCAAGTAGAAAGCCGCCATCGCGGCAGCCATGCTGGTCGTGGTGTCCCCGTGGACCAGGACCATGTCCGGTCTTGTCGCGTCGAACACTTCGCGCAGGCCGCCCAGCGCGCCGCCAGTGATGTCAAACAGGGTCTGGCTGGGCTTCATGAGTTTCAAGTCGAAATCTGGCGTGATTCCAAACAGGCCCATCGCCTGGTCAAGGAGGTCGCGATGCTGTCCCGTGACGCAAACCTTCGACTGGATTCCCGGGGTTTTCGCGAGGGCGTGAACGACCGGGGCCATTTTGATGGCCTCCGGTCGCGTGCCGAAAACGGATATTACGGTCTTCGTCATCCCTGGGATTCCTCGATCGTCTGGCGGATCACGCGCTCAGTCGCCGACTTGCCAACCGGGCTGAATCCGTTGTCCATGACGCCGTGCTTGGCCGGATCCACGGAGGCGTCCCAGAAAATGATGCCGCTCAGCCATGTCCAGCCGGATTTCCAGAAACCGTTGATGACCGCGTTGTAAGCCGCGACCTGGTGCGGAATGTTCACGGCCCCCGAACCCGAATAAGTGAACGGGTTGATGAAGCCATTCTCGACACTGCGGAAACCGACTTCCTTCAGCGAGACGACCTTCTTGACTCCCGTCACCGCCTCGATGTCGAACAGGATGTTGTCAATCTGGCTGGCGTAACGTTCTGCCGTCTGTTGCAGCACCGCGGTCAATTCAGCCTCAGTTTGCGGCAACTGCATTTCCGGCGTCGCGAGGGAACGGTACATGTCGATGCCGATGGCATCGAGACCCTTCCAGAACTCAACGAGATCCTGCCAGATCTTTTTCTCAGCTGGATTTTCGCGATCCGCGAGATCGACCAGGCGATAGCGCCAGCGCACCATCTCACCGCCAAACTCGTCGATTGACTGTCCATTGCCGGCGACCTTGTCGTCGGTGAAGTTGATGTCATACATGATCTTCGTTCCCGTGCCGACCTTTGACCGCACGTGCTTCAACAACTCAACCCACCGGCCCGGGAATCCGTGGGGATTTTCCATCCACTGGTCCTCGATGCCGACCGTCATGGAATAAAGCTCCGCGCCGATCGTGAATTCCTCGACCTTCCCGGCACGAACGATTGGCAAGTACACATCAAGGTATGTCTTGAAAGACTCGAACCATGCGTTGGGATCCTTTGGCTGGATGTTTCCGTGCCACCATTCCTTGACGGTGCCATCGGCCTGGGTCTCGCGCAGCGGTGTCTGTCCGTTGGCGTCGACAACAAAGAACATCGGGCGGATTCCTACGGCAATGCCCTTGTCATGAATGTACCGGATGAGGCGCAGGTACCGGTCGCGTTCCTTGCCACGTTCCGCGCCCTGGGTTACTGGCATGACTTCGCTGCCGCGCGGGTCTTTCATCACAGCCCGGGGCGAAAGATTGATCTGTTGGATCCCCATGGCCGCAAGACGGTCGACCATGATCTGGGCCTCTGTGGGCGGACTGCCGGCCGGAGCCGCGTCATAAAGGTGCGAACCCAGTTCCGTAAGGCTGATTCCCATGACCTTTTTCGCCTGATCATCAGCGAACGCGGCATTTGACACCATCGCCGTGATTGGAAACAACGCGGGCAGAAAACCCGCCAAGACACGATTGAACACCTGACACTCCTCCAGCTGAATATGAGAGAAAAGATCGCGAAACCTCAAACGCCAAAACCTTCTGGCAAGTCATGCTCTGTCTTCACCCAGCGCACAGCCTTGCCGGACCACTGGCTCTCGAAGTGCTGTTTTACGGCACGGAACGTCGCGGCCGCGTTGATGATGCAAGCCACAGGCCACCTCGGCAGGCACATGAGAGCCGTCAACGGTCCGTAGACACGAAGGACGCAAAGGATTCGTTGCAGCATGCGGTTCATGGCGAGAATGGAAATGCCAACAACGACCGGCTTGTTCAAACTGCTGGCCCAGCCCACCAGATTTCCGGCCTCGAAGGCGCCCGGCAAAACGAGGTAACCGACAAGAGTGGCGGGATTGGTGACGATGCCTTTGCGGTCACGGAAAAGGAAATAACGGTCAAGAAACGTCCCCTGCCAACGCAAATTCCGCCAACCCTGCATGGTAATGCCCATGGTCCACCTGGTCTTCTGGCGAATCGACCGGTAAAAACCCTTGGGGAAGAATTCACGGGTCGCGATGTAATCGCGCCGCCCACGATCATTCATAACGAAACATGCCGCGAAATCCTGCTTGAATCCCGCCAGTCCGACACGGACGCCCATCTCGTAATCCTCGGTCAGGCTCTTCTCGTTGAGGAGTTCACCATGCGGCAAATTCTCCACGAGATCGCGCCGCAAGGCCGTCCCGACACCGGCTGATGGCAAGGGCGCGCCAAGCCTTGCCCGGACAAGGACGTCCTTGGTATGCGACTCGGCAAACTCATCGATGTACGTTCCGGCCACCAACTCGTTCCAGGCCAGCGGCAGCGAGAACACAGGTACCTGCACGTAGTGGTTATCGAAGAGGCGCTCATTGATGAGCCAAAGAGACAACGGGTGGATCAAATCCTCGGCATCGTGCAAAAGGATCGCGTCCCAGTCCTGTCCGCCATCCCCTGCACGATGGGTCGATGAACGTTCCATGAGGCAACGCGTGACATGATTCAGGATCTGGCCTTTGGATGTCGGGCCGGGAAGCGGACTGACGACAGCATGAACATTGGGATTGGATCTCGCGACACGTTCGACGGCGTCGATGGTCGCCTGGTCGTTCGGATAAACCCCGACATAGAACGCGTAATGATCCCGCGGGTAATCAATGCGCGCCAGATTGCCCGCCAGCATGCGCGCGATAACACTTGATTCGTCCCACGCAGGGATGATGATCGCGAATTTGCGAGGAGGCAGCGCTTTCCATTTCCGAAGTTGGTCATCACATATCACGCGGGGTCTGAGTCCGCGGAAAAACGCGTTCAGGTCGATGAAGATGTCATCAAGTCCAGAGATGATAAAAATCGCGATTACAATGAGCAGTATGACCGTCACCATGCCCCCCCGAAGCTGAGGATGACCTGTGGCGTTTCCGCCGCGGGAGTCATCCGCGCCAGGAGGCCTGCCAAAAAACCCCCGGCAGGATTCCACCGGATTTCCGAGACAAGTTCCGGAGTTCGCGTGAACGCGCCTCCCCCGCGATATGCGCGCCCACCGACTCCTGCGCCAGCCGAGATGGTCCCTGCCCGGACGCCGTCAATCATGGCCCGGAATTCACCGGAGGCGAATTTGGTGTTCATCTCGCCACTCGCGTTCAGGCGCATCCATCGCGCAAAGCGAGACTC
>CAWUNT010000098.1:0-7275 GCA_963923405.1 uncultured bacterium
GTGGGCTCGGAGATGTGTATAAGAGACAGCCAGACCCAGTCCCAGATTGACGATTTGTCAGGCGGCGCATGGGAGCCGTTCTCGTTCACCAAGACCTTGAATCTTGTTGATCGCCAGGATGTCACCGCCGATATCCAGCCAGCATTCGGGCTGGTCGATGAGACGGTCAGGATGAAGGTCGCGCCTGAGTCCCAGGCGGGATTCCGCCAGATGGTGCGGAGTGACGTCGCGAATTCGTTCCGGCAAGGGTTTGATGGAGTCGTCCGTACGGAAACATTCTCGGTTTCCCGCGCTGGTTTGCTCGATATCCTTGTCGTGGTCGACAACTCGACCTCGATGGAGGAAGAGCAGCAAAATCTCGCGGAGAAACTGGAAGCCCTGACGAGCGCTGTTGATGATACGAACTGGCAGATCGGCGTCATCAACATGTCCAGTCCCTGCCTGCGCCTGAACCGCGTGATCAAACGCAATGACGCGGACCGGGTGGATGCCTTCCGTCAAGCGGCGTCCGTAGGAATGCACAATGGCGTCGTCGAAAAAGGTTACCCCATGGCAGTCCGCGCCCTCAAAGGCGAGTGCAACGGACGTTACAATCCATGGATCCGCCAGGATTCGACGGTCGCCGTGCTGGTTGTGTCTGATGAAGACAATTGCGGCAGCAACAACGGGTCGAATTCGTGCGCTTTCGATTATGGCAAGAACGCGACGGAAATGGTCCAGTTCCTGCGCCAGATCCGTCCCGCCGACAAGGCCAAACTTTACGGCATCCACTGGATTCCGAATGACCGCAGTTGCCGTACGGCACTGGGCGAGGCCTGGAAATACCAGGAAGGAATCAACCTGACTGGCGGCTACGCCGGTTCGATTTGTGATGCCGATTACACGACAACCTTGCAGCGGATCTCCCGCGATGTGCGCAAGTCGGTCGTGAAGGAATTTACCCTGTCCGACAGTCCTGACATGCGTGTCGTGGAAATCTCGGTAGACGGTCAGAACCTCGGCAGCGGTTACACGATCAATGGCAACAAGGTGGTTCTCGACCAGGCATCTTCCGATGGCAAAACCATGTTGGTTGTCACCTACTCCTACGGGGGAGTGGCCAAATTCGATTCCGTGACCCTGACCAAGTCGCCCGACGATGGGACCATCTCTGTCATGGTCGACGGGGCTGAGTTGGACTCTACGGCGTGGTCTTTCGATCCAGCGACGCGCGTGTTGACGTTCGCATCACGTCCGTCCGATCGTGCGGTGATTGACGTGCGCTACAAGGAGAAAATCTCATGGCGCAAGACGTTCTCGCTGGGGCGCGCGGATGTGGTTTCCGGTTCCGTGCGGGTCGCCGTCAACAATGCGCAAGCGACTGGCGGCTGGACGTTCGATGCCCAGTCAGGAACGGTAGCCTTTGACGCGCCGCCGCCCGAAGGCTCCTCGATCACGGTGAACTACCGCGTGAATTCGGACTTCACGACGACCTACGCGTCGTCGGTGTCGCAACTGGACAAGGTCAAGACCGTGACAGCGGTGGATGCTTCCAGCGGCGCCCCGGTGGGGGTTGGTATTTCAGGCAATTCGATCGTGTTCGAAAGGGCAGAAGTTCAACCTGGCCGGGTTGTCGTTGTCTCATACGATTACGGTGAAGATAACCAGGAACAGACCTGGGAACTCGCGTCGATGCCGGAGGAAGGCACTTTCAAGATGGAAGCCAATCCCGCCGGTGCCTGTACAAGTGATGTGCGCATAGAAGGGAAGACGCTGCATTTCCGTTGCGCGCCAGGTGACCGCGCGACACTTCACGTGGAGTACAAAACGATTACCGCGCGTCATTCGTCGTTTGATCTGTCGGCCGAGACCGGCGTTGACGACAGCAGGATCCGGTTGCAGAAAATCGATGTCAAAGTCGACGATGTCGCAACGTCCGATTATCAGCTGACGGCGGGAAGGTTGACTTTCGGCGCCGCCACGGTCGCCAGGGCTCAGGGCGAGGCAACGGTTTCGGCAAGTGGTGTTCGTCGCAGGAGCCCCTGAATATTTCTGGCAAACGAAGTTCCTTGCACGTATCATCCGGTGATCCCGAACTTGACCGGATGGTGCGCGCGGCCATGAACCCGAAAAAGACCCTTGCGACTCTTATGAAGTTCGCGCTTGTCGGACTCCTTCTGTGGTGGATGGTCCGCGGCGGCAGGTTGAGTGCCGCGAGCCTCGCGATTTTCATCGAGAACATCCCCTACTTGATTCTGTCCGTGTTTTTCTGGCTTGCGATTCCAGTCGGGCTTGGTTCGTTTCGATGGTTCAAATTGCTTCGCGGCGCGAAAGTTCAGGTCGGGTATTGGCGAGCCCTGCAGTTACAAATGGTTGGCTTGTTTTTCAACACCGCGATGCCTGGCGCCGTCAGTGGTGACCTCGTCAAGGCCGTGTACGTCGTGCGGGACCAACGTGGCCAGAGGCGGACATCGGCGGCGTTGGCCATCATCCTGGACCGTGTGGTCGGGCTCATGGGTCTTTTCACCGTCGCGGGCATGGCAAGTATCGTTTACCTGCGCAGCCTCAGCTCTAATCCCGTCTTGATTCCGATGGCCTATCTCGTGTTCGCCAGCTGGATCGGCATGCTCTCGTTTTTGACGATTGTGTTTTATCCGCACAAGGCGGGCAGGGATCCATTCGAGCGATTGCTGAACAGGAAACCATGGTTGCTGCGACGCGTGTTTGCCCTTGTCTTGAAGGTTTATCAGGCCCTGCGGGCATACAGGGACCATCCGCGCGAGCTTCTGATCGCATGGGGAGTTTCGGTCGTCATCCAGGCAGTTGGTGTGGCTTATTACTGGTATACGACCGTCGAACTTACCGGGCAGGTTCCCGATTTTTCCCAGTTTGTGATTGTACTTCCGTTCGGGATGATCGCGACGGTGATTCCGATCGCGCCTGGCGGACTCGGCGTAGGCCACGTCGCGTTCGACAAGTTGTTTACGCTTATTGGACTCAACGGGGGGGCGAATGTATTCAACGTCATCGCCCTGGGCCAGCTTGTCCTGAATCTCACCGGGATCGTTCCCTACCTTTTCATGCGTCGCAAGGGCGAGGCAGTCGGCATTTCAGAAGATGAATTGCGTCATGCCGTACCTTGATCGTCCGGGCGCGAGCATTTTTTTTGACATGACCGGGCCACAAGAGGGCCCATGGGTCACGCTCGTCAACGGCCATACCCGCACATCGTCTGATTTCAAGATGATGGCACGCCATCTTTCGGAGCAAGGGTTCCGGGTGCTGGTTCTTGACAACCGCGGTTCGGGAAAAAGTGAGGCTCGCGAAGATTTCAACCTGGAGGACATGGTCGCGGACATCGTGGCGATCTGGGATCACCTCGGCATCGCGCACAGTCATGTGCTGGGCATCTCCATGGGAGGCATGATCGCCCAGTGGCTGGCGGGGAAATTTCCGGGGCGCGTTGACCGGCTCGTACTCGTCTCGACGGCGCCAAATCGTGCTTATATTCGCGATCATGGAAGTTACGCATGGTCTGCTGACGAGAAGGCGGTCGAGGCGAAACTCGCGACTTATTTCTCGTCCGGATTTCTCATTGCCAACAAACCGCTCGTGACCGCGATGGCCAGGCAAATGGCCAAGGCCGCCCGGGAGGGCTCATTCATCGGAGATTCCGCGCGGCAAATGCGTGCGATGGAGGGATTTGACGCCAAGTCCCTGCTGGGTGCCATCACGGCGCCGGTGCTACTCATCCACGGCAAGGAAGATGTTATCGTGCCTCCAGTCGCGGTGGACGCGTTGGCGTCTGAATTGCGTGACTCAAGGCAATTCCTGTTTGACGGGGCGGGGCATCTCCTGCTCGCGGAGCGCCCGAAGGAGCTCTACGAGCAGGTAGCGCGATTTTTCTCAGGGGCGTCGATTTAGAGCGATTTTCCGCTTGAAGCCGTGATGCCCGCCAGCAAGCGGACTTCGGCCTCGCTGAGGTCCACTTCAACCGCGACTTTCGGAATCGCGAATCCCTGAGCCAGGAGACTGCGGGCGTCTGTATATTTCTTTTCCCGCAACTCACTCATGACTTCTTCAAATGGCGCCTTCTCATCCAACGCCTTGCACATCAGCTCTGCCCTCGCGAGTAATTTGCGAAGGATGTTTCGTTCCGATTCCAGCTTGCGCAGCAAGCCGAGAACCTGCTCCTGCCTCGCCGCGAGTTCCGAAAGGGGGCCCTGCAGGGTCCCGCCAAAGCCACTCAGTACTTTCTCGACTTCCTGGCGCATGACACTTCCGCTGCCCTTGACCTCTTGCTCGGCCTCGACAGCCATGCGCGATACGCGGTCACTGGCCTCGCGCATCCTTGCCTGCCCTTCTGTGATCTCACGGCGGACATTGTTTCTGAGATCCTCGATCTGCCTTCGTTCATCAGCAAGTTCCGAGACGATGTCCGCCTCAATGGTGCGGCGGCGGGAAAATTGCCAGAAGGCGTAAATCAGGCCGGCGTCGACCAAAAGAAGGATGGCGATCAGAGTTGTCTGCATCATGGGTGTCTCCAAGCCGAAAATTCAAGGAAGGCTTCAGCCTTCCTCGAGGAACTTCCTGAGAACTTGCTCGTCAGCGGCATCAAGATTAACGGTTTGCGCGATGATGTGCTTCTTGCGGCCGCGTTTCCCGACATCATCAACTTTCATGACCTTGGCGAGAATCCGGAACTTCTCCGGGACGTCGATCCTTCGATACTCGACGACCTTCTGCTTCCGGGTCCAGAAATCAGGCAACGCGATCTCAATCTTGAGAAGCGCCCCTGTCTTGAACTCGGCCGCCACTTGAAATTCAATCCCGTGCGGGCTGATGAATGACGACTGGATCTCATGGCCGCACGCTGGATCTGACTTCAGGGAGAACGGCATGACGGAGATAGGGATTTTCTTGTTGCTGCGCGGGAAACTGCGGATGAACTTCTCACTGAAGACCACAGCCTCGTTCCGGGCCGCGTCCCCGCTGGAATCATCTGGACTTGCCTGAAT
The DNA here is from genome assembly GCA_963923405.1 of uncultured bacterium. GTDB lineage: Bacteria > Bdellovibrionota_B > Oligoflexia > Oligoflexales > RGVZ01 > RGVZ01. The sequence goes on from CAWUNT010000098.1 coordinate 4,998, forward strand.
CTGGTTCTCGATGACGTCTGACATTTCGTCTCCCCGCATCAAACGGCTTTTTTGATGCCATAAGTCGCAAAAATCTTGATCAACTTTTCCTGGAGTGTCTGGGCAGTGAAGGGCTTCACAATATAGTTGGATACGCCGCTTTTGACCGCGGCCATGATGTTGTCTTGCTCAGCCTCAGCCGTAACCATGAGAAAAGGGAGCTTCTTCAATTTCTCGTCCTTCCGGACAGCCTGAAGCAACTCAAGCCCAGTCATGTTCGGCATGTTCCAGTCCGAGACGATGAACTCAATCGAGGAGTCCTTTTGAAGCATTTCGAGGGCCTGTTTTCCGTCCTCGGCCTCGATCATGTTCGAGTAACCGAGCTGCTTCATCAGGGTTTTGGTAATCCTCCTCATCGTCGGGAAGTCGTCAACGACGAGGACCTTCATGTTCGGGTCGCCAAGTGCCATTTCGAGCCTCTCTCCGTTACTCCGTGAGGATGTGCTTCAGTTTCGAGCGCAGCTTGTTGACCGCCTGTGTATGTAGCTGGCTGACGCGCGATTCGGTTACCTCGAGAATCTTCCCGATCTCCTTGAGGTTCAGGTCCTCGTAATAATAGAGCGACAGGACCAGCTTCTGTTTTTCAGGGAGATCCTGGATATGGTTGATCAATAACTGGCGAACGCCCTGGTTCTTGAGGTGCTGGAACGGGTTTTTTGAGTTCGGGTTCTCGAGCGAATCCAGCAGGCTCTTCCGGTCGCTTTGACTCGGTCCGCTGAGCTCATCAATCGACAGCAGCGTCACGGACTTAACCTTCGAGACAAGATCGTGGTACTCGTCGAGCGGCATGCCGAGCTTGTCGGCAAGTTCAGCGTCTGTTACGGAGCGCTTGAATTCCTGCTCAAGCTCCGCGTAGGTGCGCTCAATCTTCTTGGCCTTGTCGCGTACCGAGCGCGGGACCCAGTCCTGGCTGCGCAACTCATCGAGGATCGCGCCGCGGATGCGGAATTCGGCGTACGTCTTGAACTTGTTGTCCCGGCTGGGATCGTACTTCTCAATCGCGTCCATCAGCCCGATGACGCCGGCACTGATGAGGTCATCGATTTCGATGTTTGATGGCAGGCGCGCCGCGATCCTCTGCGCGACAAACCGGATGAGGGGCGCGTAGTCCATGATCAATTGATCACGGAGCTTGCCATCAACCCCCTGGGTGTCCTGCTTGTACCTTTTAACGAGGCCCTTCATATTTGGGTCGCCTCCAATGACATGTCAAACGGATCGTGAATCTCGCTGGTCCCGGGGCGCCAATCGCCGGATATGCTCAACACCCGGTGAAAGCATTGCGTCCAGGCTTGCCCCGCGAGCGAGAAGTTTGAGTTCTCCTGCACTGCTTTCCTCGCCATGACTCCGCGCTGGATTGCGGGGTCCAGCGGGATCGCCCCGGCAAAAACCAGTTTTGTCGAAAGGAACTTTGTGGCCACTTCTGACAGGCGATCGAATATCCTGCGGCCTTCATCCTCCGAACGGACTTGATTGACGGCGAGCGCTACGGCCGGGATGTCCTCGCACTCGGAAAGTACTTTGATCAGCGCGTAGGCATCGGTGATTGCGTGCGGCTCTGGCGTCGTGACGACGAGATTGATCGCCGCAAGCCGGTTCAACTGGAGTACGGTTTCTGAGATCCCGGCGCCGGTATCAATGATCACTGTGTCAAAGCGGTTTGCGATGCGACGAATGTCATCCAAAAAGAGGTCGCGCATCGACGCGTCGAGGTTCTGAAGGGCGGCAATGCCCGACCCGGCTGGCAGCACCGTGATGCCCAACGGGCCCCGCACCAGAACATCATCTATGGTCAGCCTGCCGGTCAGGACTTCAAAGATGCTGTTCTCGGGCTTCAAACCGAGGAGAACATCCACGTTGGCGAGGCCGAGGTCACCGTCGATGATCAACGTCCTGTCTCCGCGCCGCGCCGCGGTCGCCGCGAGGTGGACCGATGTCAACGTCTTGCCGACGCCGCCCTTGCCGCTTGAGACCGCGATTGATTTTTTTGATGGAAGCACTTGCATGGTCCCGTTCCTGTGTTACCTCGAAAGTCCGAAAATCTGCTCAACAACACGCTCACGGCTGGCGCGCTCGACGTCATCCGGGAGTTCGGGCCCTGTACCGAAGAAGCTGAGGGGAACGCCCCACTTCGCCCCAATGTTGAATACATCGGCGAACTGCCAGCTCTCGTCGAGTTTGTTGAACGCGAGGCTGCGGACACCGAGGTTTGAGTACATGCGCACCGCCGAGTCGAGAA
>CAWUNT010000099.1:0-7234 GCA_963923405.1 uncultured bacterium
CCCAGCAACCAGCGACGAACCGTGATGATTCGCGCCTCCTTGTGCGCTCTGCTGGTGGTCAAATTACCCATCGGGTTTTCAAGGAGCTCCCCTTGTGTTTGCCGCCCGGAACACTCTTGATATTGAATGATACCAGCGTCCTGCAAAGCAGGCTTCATGGGTTTTTGAAGACGGGCGCGCAAATCGAGATCTTCCTCCTGGAACCAATTGCTGGAACTACCTGGCGCGCAATGGCCAAGCCCTTGCGAAAGTTGCGCCCTGGCACTGAAGTGCTTTTTTCAGGAAGCGGGCCAGTACGGAATGAAACCGTCATGGGAATTGTCCGTTCAATAGAGACGGCACCTGATGGCGAGGTCCCTTCAATACAGATTGAGTTCCTCGAAAGCGGATCCCGTGATCGCTTTGATTTCATTAAATGGCTTGAAGAACACGGCGAAACACCATTGCCACCCTATATTCACAGGAAAGAAAATGCCCGGCGGAATCCGGCAGATCGCTCGCGTTACGAAACGGTTTTCGCGAGAGTCAAAGGTTCCGTCGCGGCTCCAACGGCCGGACTTCACTTTACCCCGGCAGTAATCGAAGCTCTCCGCCAGTCAGGATGCGAAACGGCAACTGTAACTTTGCACGTGGGCGGAGGTACGTTCCTGCCAGTTCGCCAGGAGGAAATCTCAGGCCATCCGATACACCGGGAATACTACTTCATTCCCCGCGCAACGGTTGATTTGATCGAAAAAGCAAAGAACGCAGGAAGGCCAGTCTGTTGCGTTGGCACAACTTCATTTCGCGCCGTGGAGAGCCTGTGGCTCGCCGCAAGGGAAAAAAAAGTAAGCCCGGAGTCACTCGCCGGCGAGTGGCATGGAACAAACCTCTTTATTTTCCCTCGATCAATTGACGACCGGTACGTGCCGGCCGTGGCAGATGCGATGATCACGAATTTTCACCAGCCAAAATCAACGCTCCTGATGATGATTTCAGCCTTGATCGGCCTGAAAAACGTCAAAGACATGTACGCTGAGGCGATCAGGGAAAAATACAGGCTCTTCAGCTACGGAGACAGCTCACTTCTCATGCTTCGATGAAGTCAGGACCGGCTCTCCATGAGGTTCACGAGAACCTGAAGATCCTCAACCTGTTGCTTTAGTTGTTTGAGCTCGAGGTTGCGCGCGTTCAACTCTTGCTGCAACGCCTGTATCCTGGTCTGATTTTCAGCGACAATCCGGCGCTCAAAATCAGCGAATTTCCGCAAAGACGCCTCGCAAAATGCGAGCAACTCACTGCTCGCAACATTCACGGAATCTCTGGACCCGATTGCCGCGGCCAGGTGAGAAGGCACATGCCTGAATTCGCTGTGATGCGCGGAAGCGTGAGTAGCGCCCTGTTGCCTTGGCTTGCCAAGGTTGCTGTTCATCGTTCCAGGATGCGGCACCAGCGGCGCTGGAACAGCTCCTCGCGCCTGAGACTGGGACAATTCGCCTTCAGGAAAAGGAGCATGCCCATCCGGCACATGGATGAAGTATTTCCCATCGCGAAGGACAGCCTGAAGTTTGCCAGACCGGATGCGGCGCCTGACCGTCATGTCCGAGATCGAGAAAGACCGGGAATAGTCATTGATGGACATCCATTTTTCTTCCATGCCGCGCTCTCCGATCGATAGATAGATAGATAGATAGATGGATCTGTTCCTGCCTCCCTGCGCAACGAAGAGGCCCTGCTATCATGATAAACCAACGGAGACCGTGATTAATCACGCGTCATTGTTTTGACGCCGGAGAACTTCTTGGGATTTTCAAAAAAGATTCTCACCCTCTGGTAAAGAGCGGGGCATGGAAATCACATCGCTGGAAAATGGCTCGCCGCCATAAATGCTGCGGTAAGTTACCATGTTCTTGATAACGGTTTTGACATACAGGCGCGTTTCCCTGAATGGGATAGACTCTACGAATTCGGCCATGTCACACTTCGCGCAAGCCTCAAGCCAAGTATTTACCGCGGCCGGCCCTGCATTGTAGGCAGCGGCCGCAAGTCCATAATTTCCACCATAAAAACGAAGAAGTTTTTCGAGATAATAAGCTCCGTAAGCGATGCTGATCCGCGGCTTCTTGAGTTCGCTCGTGTTGAATGTCGAGTCTCCGAGCAAACGCGCGATACGAACGGCTGTCGCCGGCATGATCTGCATCAATCCCTGCGCCCCAACAGGTGACTGCGCTTCCGGGTTGTAATGGCTCTCGGTCCGCATGATGGAAAGTATGAGGTACTTGTCGATTCCGGCCTGCTTGGCGAATTCCTCCACGACCTCTGGATAGGCCAATGGGTAAAGCCAGCGCCACACTTGACGGGTCGCGCGGTCTTCCGCCAGACCGCGAACCGACCTCGGTCTTGGTGACTCGTCTCTCGGAAATCGGTTGGCGGCATTGAACCCCGCGCGAAAATTGTCGACAGAAAAGGCAAACTCACCGAGCACAACGCTTTCTTCGAGGCTCTGATCATCCCAGGCGATCCCGGCCATTTGAAAGCGGGCGGCCTCTACCATCCTGACGTCGAGCAGGATTTCCACCAACTTGAGCTTGTCAATGGGCTGGGAAGGATCGAATTGGAAGGCGCGCGGCTTTTTACTTCCAGTATCAACCCGGTTTCCCGGAAACGCTGCCGGAAGTCCGGCGGGGACGAGAGAATTTCCCAATTCAAGGCTGGCCATGATGCCATAAAAGCTGTCGCCATGCTGCTCGACAAGACGCTCCATCAAATCGCGCGATGCGGGTGCATCTGACGCCCGGCGCATTCTGGCATTCCAAAATCTGACATCCGCTCCGTCCTCACCGTCCATCGAGCCGCCTGACGCGGCACCATTCAATTGATTTGTGGCTTCGTCAAACTGACCCGCGCGGTAAAGTGCCCAGAATGCCTGCCAACGAAACTGACGGTTCGCGGGATGACGGTCCGAAAGGAGTTTGAATTCCTCGGCGGCGAGTCGGTATGAACCGAGCCTGTTGTAATTATCGGCAAGCAGTTCCCGGATCTTGCTGTTGGCAAAAAGGTCGGGATACTTCTCCCGGATCTGGGACATTATCCGGTCAGTCGCAAGTTGGTCCTGCTGGTTGTAATAAATACGCGCGAGAACAGGAAGTATGCGTTGCTCCGCTCTCTGGTCTTTCCATAGCCGGGCATGCTCCAATTCATCCAAAGCCAGTTCCAGCGCCTTGTCGCCCAGACGTGCGCGTCCAAGAGATTCGATCAAGTCCACCATTTCGAGTTTGCGAGCCGGACGCTTTTTTTCGCGCACGCGGCCCTCCAGTAGCGATCCCACCAAAGGCCTGACGCCCTCATCGAGGTTCGCGACGCGCCCCAACATGACAAGAAGCTCACGGGACGGGGCGAAATTCCTGGCCCTTGGGTCTTCTTCACAGTTGAGGCCAAGCATGCGACGGAATGCCCATGAGGATTCCTGCGAATAAGGGTAGGAAAGGGACAAGGCCTCAATCGCTGTAATGAACTCTTGTGGCAGCGGGCGTTTGTCGAGCGCGCGCGCGAATCGCGCGGCGAGTCTTTGTTGAACTTTTGTGACCGGGAACCTGGAAACCAGGGATTCATAGGTGCCGAGAAATTCCGAATCCCGGCGCTGCCTGGCAAAATCTCCGAGCAGCAAAGACTGCAGCCCTCTTCTCCAGCCGTCTCCAAGGTCCGGGATTCCGAGGGCTGATGCCGCGACCTCAGTACTTTCTGAATGGTATCCGAGGCGGCTTTTTGCGAGCGCGGTATAATAGGCGATCACCGGCGTGAATTCAGGGCGCCCGCGTAACCCTGATTTAGCCAGGGATATATATTGCAACGCGGTGGCCGGAGACATTCGGGAGTAAGCCGCCGCCAGACCGAGTGAGACGATGCTTTTTGCAGGCCCATTCGTCTCAGCGTACGTTCTCCTGAGGTATTCGATCGTCGCTTTTTCGTCTTGCGAATCTTGAACCACACCTTTGCGAAGCGTCGCGAGGATCGCCTCCTCTCTTCCAGCGAATGCCTCAAAAGAGAACAGTCCATTCAGGAAGAAAAGAAGCCCGGCGAGATGACCATATCGTGCTGTCACGCCTTGCCATCCAACGGCTTGAGTGCCCCCGCCGGGCCGGTCAGAACAAACTGACCATCCTTGAAATCAACCTTCAAGATCCCACCAGAAGGCGGAGCAGGGGAAACCAGCAGGCTGGCAATCTCGTTCTCAATGGACTGCTCTATCCGTCTGTGCAATGGCCGGGCACCGTATGGAGACGTATCGATCCCTTCAAGCAGGGCTTTTTTCGCGGAAGGAGAAACTTCGATCCCGAGCCCGAGACGTTCCAGCCTTCCCGAAAGGTCTTTGAGCTGGATCTCCAATATCGCCTGAAGTTCCGCCGGACCGAGGCGATGAAAAACAATGATCTCATCCAGTCGATTTATGAATTCGGGGCGCAGGTAGTTCTTTACCTCGGCCATGACGAGGTTTCTCTCTTCTGTCTCGTCATAAGGTTCAGACTGCGCGGCAATCCCCACTGGTCGCTTTTTTTGCGTCAGGTGCTCTGAACCAATGTTTGAAGTTCCGATGACAACGCAATTCCTGAAACTGACTTTTTGCCCTTCGCTGTCAGTCAGCCAACCCTCGTCCAGCACCTGAAGAAGGATATTGTAAACATCCGGATGTGCCTTCTCGAACTCATCAAACAAGACGACGGAGTAGGGTTGATGCCTGACTTTCTCCGTTAACTGCCCACCTTCTCCGTATCCGACATATCCAGGAGGCGATCCGACAAGCTTGGAGACTGAGTGCTTTTCCATGTACTCAGACATGTCTATTCGAATGATTTTTGACTCATCATCCATGAGTTCAGACGCGATTGCCTTGGCAAGCTCCGTTTTTCCAACGCCGGTTGGCCCAAGAAAAAGAAATGACGCGATCGGCGCGTCTGGCTTTCGAAGGCCTGCTCGATTTCTCCGGATCGCATTCGCGACAGACTTCACTGCGTGGCTCTGCCCGATTACCCGGGACTGCAGGCGCGACTCCAGATTGCGCAACCTTTCGGCTTCCGCGGACATCATCTTCTCAACCGGTATTCCTGTGAGACGATGAACAATTCCAGCGATGTCTGACGCATCAACACGTTTGGCCGATTCGCTCATTCCCTGAAGATTGTTATGTCGCTCCGCCGCGATCTTTGCCTCTACCCGTGACAATTCCATTTGGTGGGCGGCCATTCGCTCGAAATCCTGGACCTTGAACGCCTCTGATTTCTTCTCCAACAGCGCCTGCCGTTCGGTCTCAAGAACGCGCATTGCTTGTGGGGTGTGAACTGCCTTCAAGTGCTTCGAGGAACCAGCCTCATCGATCAAATCAATCGCTTTGTCGGGCAAACTTCTCTCCGCGATATATCGATCGGAGAGTTCCGCGGCGGCAACCAAGGCCGCGTCGGTGTATTCGATCTGATGATGGGATTCATACTTCGGGCGCAAGCCCTTCAGGATCTCGATTGTCTGGGCAACTGTTGGCTGTGGCACACGAACCGGCTGAAAGCGCCGTTCCAAAGCCTTGTCTGATTCAACGTACTGCTTGTATTCGCGTGTTGTCGTAGCGCCGATGCACTGGAGCATCCCCCGGGCCAAAGCCGGTTTCAGCATGTTGGAAGCGTCAAGTCCACCACCAGTGCGACCCGCCCCCACCACGGTGTGCAACTCGTCTATGAAAACGATGATCTCACCAGCAGATGACACCACCTCATCGATGATCGTCTTGAGTCGCTCCTCAAACTCTCCCTGCATTTTCGCGCCCGCAATCAACGATCCCATTTCCAGGGAAAGGACGCGTTTATTCAAAAGATGCCCGGGTACATCTGCCGAGACAATCCTCTGGGCAAGACCCTCGACGATGACTGTCTTCCCAACCCCCGGCTCACCAATCAGCACTGGATTGTTCTTTTTCCTGCGCGACAAGATCTCTACCACCCGCTCAATTTCGGCCTCGCGCCCGATCACGGGATCCAGAGCCCCCCTTCGCGCAAGGGCCGTCATGTCGGTGGTGTATTTGTCGATCAAACTTTGGCGGGACTCATCGTCTTTCTGGTCAATTTTCAAATTACCCCGGATTGCGGAAAGAGCCTTGTAGCAAGGCTCATATTCGAGTCCGCAATCGATGAGAATCTGTCGGCATCCGGGAACATTTTTCTCAAATCCAGCCAGAAAGACCGCGCCTGAAGACACATAATCGTCTCCAAGCTTCTTGCGCTGGGCATCCGATGCTTCGAACAAGTTCTGCAATTCTTGTGAGATGCGCATGCTGCCTGTCTTCCCGGCAGGGATGTCCGGTAAAGTCTGAGCATGTGCCATGATGCGGTCAACAAGATCGCGCCGAACCCGTCCTGAGTCCAGCTTCAACTCCTCAAAAATCCGCAATACGATTGAGTCCTTCTGCTCGACGAGCGCGAGGATCATCATTTCGGCTGTCACGACGGATTTTTGCAGGTTGGCCAATTCCATGATGGCAGCCTGGAGAGCTTCTTCCACCTTGGATGTCGCGTTGCGAAGTAGCATCTGAGCCATCCCCGGCGCCCCCTCTACTGCTGAGCCTCACGCTGCCTCTGGCGGTCCAGCAAAATCGTGTCCACCATGAGTAACACAACGCCGACCGTAATGGCCGAGTCCGCAATGTTGAAGTTCGGAAAGTAATATTGCCAGCCAAGAATACGCCAATGGACATCGATCCAATCAATCACGTAGCCGAGGCGGACCCGGTCGATAAAGTTACCAATGGCTCCGGCGAATATCAGGGCCAACGCGTATCTCGCCAGCTTGTGATGGGGTGGAGTCGCCCGGAAATAAAGCAGAATCGCAATCATCGCGACAATTGTGACAAGAAAGAAAAAAGGCACGCGGAAATGGTCTTTCGCGTCCGCGAGCATCCCCCAGGCCGCCCCTTGATTTCGGACGTAGTTCAAATTGAGAGCCAGATATTGTCCGGCCGGTTCCGCGTCGGTTCCTACGGTCAGCAATGGAACCCTGCGCCCACGATATGCCGTGAGATCCACCGGATCTTCCCAGACACGCAATGAGCCTTCCGCGTGAATCTTCGAGGCTTGATCCAAGATGATGGTCGCGGCAACCACCAGGAACAACCACAACAATGATCTTGAAATTCTCTTCATGATCTTGCCTTATCTTCCCTGAAAACCAGTTTTCAAGCATACACGACTGCCTGTCTCTTATACACATCTGACGC
>CAWUNT010000100.1:0-7218 GCA_963923405.1 uncultured bacterium
GGTAGTATCGCACGGCATCTTCCGCATGGCCTGGCTCCCCGTTGCCATCGAAATCCGGACCCGGTGGCCGCGCAGCATCTGCGAAGTCCGGTGTACCGGGATTTGACGGAGTTGCAGTCCGGTAGCGACAAGCAGGAGTCCGGGAGGGGCAAAGGAAAGGACACTCGCTACCGCCTGCAGCCATAAGTTGTGGGCACTGGCCATGGGGGGAACCTCCGCAAATCCCGGTTTAACCGGGTCCCACGGTGGATAACCGCTTGGACCGCATGTCGTGAAAGGAAACCTCATGTCATCTTGTGGCTTGGGCCTTGCATCCGGCGCGACGAAACTTTCCGGGAGTGGCCAATGTTTCGGGTTCAACTGCCGTGCCTCACGACGAAGTCAATGTTGCTCCTGGTTTTGAATGCGTGCGCGTGTGTCGTCGCAATGAGGGGACACGTTGCCATGGCCGGATGTGCCTGGCAGCCCTACTCATCTGTCCCATATTTGAATCCTGCCTTTCCCGAAACCAACGCCACTTATCTGCGCATCGGATTTCAGGGTGGTTCTTCAGGTAAAGAGACGCTGGCTCGTGTCAGGGGAAAAATAGACGGATCGCGATATGTGAGTTTCACGATCTACAATCCCTTGACCAATGATGCGGTAGCCCATGTGTCTGATCAGGATCTGATTCTGACGAACAGTGGCTACGATATCGTCATGGGATCCGCGGCGGCACTTGAGACCGCGCGTCATGTCCTTGCGCGAGGCGGCGAATCTCTCGATGGGATCAACTTCGTGGCTGTAAATGATTCCGGTGTTTTCTACGGTCATGGTCGTCACAGGCGCGCGTATTTTCCTGTGTTGGAGATCTGGCACCGTAATTATCTGGGGGTTGTGGAAGGCGAGGCTTTGCCTTCAGTTGAATTTCTGACTGTCGGGACTGGTGGTAATGGAACGGGAGAGGCATCGCTGGAGGAGGCGCAGTGCCCGGGACCGCTTTCTGGCGTCGGATTTCCGGCTGGCGCGGCGTCCCGGATACCACCCATGAATCATCGTCATGAAATGAAGTTTTTCCGCTCAAGGGGGGACATGCTCTATCCCAACCCTGACAATCTTTACCTAGCCTCGCGCATCAATCCTCACGCTGGAAATGTCGCCACGATCTCGTTCCGTCCCCCGCCTCCTGGTTCGATGCGCTACTGGTCGATCTGTCTTGGTGGTTTGAACACGACGACCAGTGGTTGCCTGTATGATCGACAGATTCTGGACGCAAATGGACTCGACCCGGATGCCGTTCACGATCCAGGGACGCGAGTGAGAGTCATGTTCGGGCCCGAGGGATGGCGTGATTATGCGGCCCGTTCCGGTATGGCGTTCATACCGTGGGGGCTGCATCGCAGGGAGTTCATCATTTACCGCAACATGCTGACGGTGGATTCCCATCCGGGAAGCCTGGCCAAAGTTCCGCCCCTGCAGCGCGGACATTTGATCCCCTGCCGGGTATTCTGCCGTAACTGGGACCGCATATCGGCGGAGAAGTTCATCGGTGACTGGGCCCCGACCGGTTGGCAACAATAAAAGAATAAAAAAGGCCTCCATGCGGAGGCCTTTTTCGTTTTACTTCGGCATTCGCCCTAATCGTGGGTGAGTTTCTTGTAACGGATACGGTGCGGCGTGTCGGCGTCCTGGCCAAGGCGGCGTTTGCGGTCGGCCTCGTAATCCTGGTAGTTACCTTCGAACCAGACGACCTTGCTGTCGCCCTCGAACGCGAGGATATGCGTCGCGATCCGGTCGAGGAACCAACGGTCGTGGCTGATGACCACGGCGCATCCAGCGTAGTTCAAGAGGGCGTCCTCAAGCGCGCGCAACGTATCGACGTCGAGATCGTTGGTCGGTTCGTCAAGCAACAGGACGTTTGAACCGCTCTTCAGGAGCTTGGCAAGGTTCACACGGTTACGCTCACCACCTGACAGGTCCTTCACTTTCTTTTGCTGGTCGGAACCCTTGAAGTTGAAGCTGGCGACGTAGGCGCGAGAAGCGACCTTCTGCTTGCCGAACTCAAGGTCTTCCTTGCCACCAGAGATCTCGTCCCAAACGGTCTTGTTGCCGTCGAGCGTGTCACGTCCCTGGTCAACATAGGCCATCTGGACCGTCTCACCGAGTCGAAGTGAGCCCGAGTCTGGCTTTTCGAGGCCTGCCATCATGCGGAAAAGGGTCGTCTTGCCGGCGCCATTGGGGCCGATGATTCCAACAATCCCGCCACGTGGCAGGTTGAACGTGAGATCGTCAAAAAGGAGCTTCTCGCCGAAGGACTTCTTGATGCCCTTCGCCTCGATAACAAGTTCGCCGAGGCGAGGAGCCGGCGGGATCCGGATTTCCTGCACCGTGGACTGGGACTCGTAGGTCTGGTTGGCCATTTCCTCATAGGCTGTGATGCGGGCCTTGCTCTTTGCCTGGCGCGCGCGGGCTGACATACGGACCCACTCCAGTTCCTTGGCCAGCGCCTTGCGACGTGCCGACTCGGTTTTTTCCTCCTGGGCGAGGCGCAGTTGCTTCTGGTCCAGCCAACTGGAGTAGTTGCCTTTCCAGGGAATTCCCTCGCCGCGATCGAGTTCCAGGATCCAGCCGGCAACGTTGTCGAGGAAGTAGCGGTCGTGGGTCACGGCAACAACCGTTCCCGGATAATCATGAAGGAAACGCTCCAGCCAGGCGACGCTCTCGGCATCGAGGTGGTTGGTCGGTTCGTCGAGGATCAACATGTCTGGCTTTTCGATCAACAGGCGGCAAAGGGCCACGCGGCGCTTCTCACCGCCGGAGAGTTTTGTCACATCGGCCTCGCCGGGTGGCAGGCGCAACGCGTCCATGGCGATGTCGAGCATGCGATCCAGTTCCCACGCGTTGCACGCGTCGATCTCAGCCTGGACTTTAGATTGCTCGTCGATGACTTTCATCATTTCGTCGCCGTCGAGTGGCTCCCCGAGTTTCATCGAGAGTTCCTCGAACTTCTGAAGCAGGTCTCGCTGCTTCTTGACACCGAGTTCCACGTTTCCACGGACGTCCAGCGATGTCTCAAGTTGAGGTTCCTGCGCAAGGTAACCGATGTTGACCCCTTCAGCCGGGAATGCCTCGCCCTGGAAGTTCTTCTCCACGCCGGCCATGATTTTCAGCAGCGTGCTCTTGCCCGCGCCGTTCAGACCGAGGACGCCGATCTTCGCCCCGGGAATGAAGCTAAGGTAAATGCCTTTCAAGACCTCGCGGTTGGGCGGATAGACCTTCCGGAGGTTGACCATGTTGTAAATGTACTGGGTCATGTTTCGCCTTTGTTTCGCCGTTCTTCCTTGAGGGAGGCCCGCCGGGCCTTCTCGATCATGTCAGCGAGTTCAGTGGACGAAATTAGATAGCGGAGAAGCTGCTCCTTTAAAACCTCTTTTTGGCCGAACGGAGCAACCGTATAGATTCCAAGTGACTGAAAATACTGGAGAACCACAGTCTCCACCTTTTCGGGTGGGAGCGGCCACGTGTTCATGATGGCGCGCGCCTGGGGGGACGCCATCTGCATCGACACAAACTCTTCAATCGGAAGCGGTTCTGTGGACAGCATTTTCCGGACCTCCTGCCGGAAATGCTACCACATCGGCGGGGATTACATCAGCTCGCGGAGGTCTTTGGGAAGGGTCTTCCGCAGGCGTTCCATGGTGCCGTCGCCGAGATGGCGCTTTACTGTATGAAGGACGGCGCGGGCCATCTGTTCGGAATCCTCAACGTTGAGAGCCGGACCGCGGCGCATTTCGCGACGTACCTTGGCGAGGAACTGGTCCTTGCGGCGCTCGCGTGTTGGCTTGCCGTGCGGTTTCCATCCCTCGAAGTAGAAGCCACGTACCAGCATGGGCAATTGGGCGCCGAGGGCCGAGGCGTGCTCCACGGTCAAGCGGTCGCGAAGGGCATGGAGGACGCTGCGCATGGCCGAGTATGCAAGGTGCCTGTCATCTTTTCCGAGCTCAAGCATCAAGTCATTGAGCCATTCGTTGGTGACCTGTACCGTATTGTCAAAGGTTGGCAGACCAGTTTGTGTCATGGTTGGACTCCCTTTTGTTGTGATTACCGATCCTGTGCGTACGGACCTCCGCGCGTTCTTTGACTGCAAGGCAGGGACCAGTTTCTTGAAGATCGTTTTTCAAAACGAACATTTTGTCGTGGTCGACAAGCCGCATGGGATGTTGACCGTTCCGGCCCGGACCGGAGACGCGGATCCCCGTCCTTGCGCGGGGCGCCTTCTTGAAACACTGACTGGTGGTCAGATCTTTCCGGTTCACCGTCTCGACTTTGAGGTGGGCGGACTTGTGGTGTTCGCGCGGAATGCGACGGCGCATCGTGAGGCGTCGCGATGGTTTGAGAGGCATCTGGTCCAGAAAACTTACGAAGCCGTCGCGACGAGCCAGAACGCGGCCCCTTATGTTGCCGGGTTGACCCCCGCGGATCGCCCTCTGATTTGGGAGGCCAGACTTGTCCGCGGCAAGAAGCGCGCCTTCGAGGCCGCGCACGGCAAGGAATCGCTAACGCGAGCCTGGTTCGCGGGCGGCGTCCTGGTTTCGGGGGCGGAGGTGGAGCTTTGGCGCCTTGAACCAGTCACCGGCCGTTCGCACCAGCTTCGCTGGGAAATGCAGCGCCACGGCCGTCCGATCCTCGGGGACGTCCTGTACGGTGGCACTCCCCTGCCCCGTCAAAACGCAATCGCATTGAGGGCTGTCCATATTTCGTTCAGTGACGATATTGATTTCGAGCGGTTCGGCTTGCCTGCCGATGGTTTTGCCTGCGAATCTGTTGTCAACTGGATCGGTAAATCGCAAACCGGAAGTTGATCAGCGGAGTGCTTTCTTGAGAACACGCGTTCCCTCACCCTTTTTGATCATTGTCGCCATTGCTTTGACTTCGGTGGTGCCTGCTGCCCCAGGTTTGATGGCAAACACGGACGAGCCCGGCAAGGTCAGCGAGGAGTCCAAGGCGGCGCCGGTAAGAGTCACCGTGCGGTTCCGGAAAAAAGGCAGTGGTGACATTGTCACGCGCGTCGAGACGTCAGTCGGCGCGGAAAAGTTTCAGTCGGCTCCGGATGGCACCGTTACCTTCGAGGCAGCGGAAGCGGCTGTGCTCCGGTTTTCACGGTTTGGTTACAAGCCCCTCGAGGTAAAAGTCCCCGAACTGCTCGAGCGTGCGCGGAATCAACTGCAGGCAGAGCCCCGGGAAGGACAAGTTCAACTGAAGGTGGACATCTTCCTGCAACCAGCCCTGGGCGATGACGACACCGTCGTTGTCACCGGCAAAAAGCGCCCTGGTGTTTCGAAACAAATTATTTCGGTGGAAGAGGCGCGTCGCGTCGCCCCTGGTGGGGACCCCGGGCAAGTCACGAAACTGATGCCAGGCGTCCAGAAGGCGACCTTCGGTAGCCAAGTCGTCATCCGCGGGTCCGCGCCGAACGACAGCAAATACTACATCGACGATCTTGAAGTGCCTTTCGTCTATCACGGCGTCGGGCAGTATACGGTTTTGCCGACGCCATTGATCGAGGAAGTTGAGTTTTCGGCCGGTGGATTCGGCGCGGAATATGGAGACGCCACTGGTGGAGTCGTGAAGATCCGTTCGAAGACAAACCTGGTTGAACGTCCTGCTAGTATTTTCACGGTTAACTTCCCGATCTTTTCCAGCGTGTACCATGAACGTCCGGTTGGTCCGGACGCGTCGCTGAGTCTCTCCGTGCGTCGCAGTTACCTCGATGTCATCTTGCCCAAAGTCCTGCCCAAGGACCTCGGGTTGACGATTGTCCCCTACTTCTCTGACTACGTTGTTCTGTACAACAAGGAGTTCCCGGATGGGAAAGGGCGGTTGATTTCCATCGCCTCCACGGATGGATTAAAGGCGGTTTTTCCGGCTGATTTCTCGCAGAGCGAGGAGGGTACCGCTGAGTTCAGTTCTTATTCTTATTACGGGATTCTCGGCTACGAGCGAACCAAGCGCCTTGACGGGGACTGGTCTCTGACGACGACGCCGCAAGTACAATTCCTGAAACTCAATTTTGAATTGATCGACAACAAGTTCAAGCTTCGCAACTGGTCCACGCGGATACCGATGGAACTGACGTGGAGGCCCAACAAGGATGACAAGGTGTATTTGGGGCTGGATCCTCGCGTGGACCGGGCATCGGTATACGTCAACGCGATCCAGTTCAACCCGGACGATCCATTCTTTGACCCGGAGGAAGCGCCCCGAATAGAGACATCGCAGGATGTCACGGCATCGAAGGTCGCTGGCTGGGTGTCGTGGGAAAAGAAACTGGGCGATTTCCTTCTGATTCCAGGCCTCCGCGGTTATTACAGTGACTTGATCCGGCAAGGCTCCGCAGATCCAAGATTAAGCGCGCGATGGGAATTTGACGCGGCCCATACGGCAAAATTCGCGACCGGGCTGTTCAGCAAGGAACCGGAACCAGGGCAGGCATCGAAGGACTTCGGCAACCCGGATTTGAATTACGAGCGATCACGCCATCTCGTGGCTGGCGTGGAATCCAGGTGGAGTGAGCGATGGAGTTCCGACGTACAGGCGTTCTGGAAGACGTCGTACGATCTGGTCAGAAACGACGCTGATAAAAACTTCGCCAATAAAGGCGAGTTGAACAGCTACGGGGCGGAGATCCTGGTCCGCAGGAACCTGACGGAAAGGCTCTTCGGGTGGATATCGTACACATGGTCCAAGAATCGCGAGCGGGAGTCGGGCAGTGATCCCTGGCACAACGCCGAGTATGACCAGACGCATGTGGCCAATCTCGCGGGTAATTACAAACTCACGGAGTTGTGGGAACTCGGGGGGCGGTTCAATTACCACACAGGTGACACATACACTCAGAAAGGCAACGCGGTTTATAACGCGAACCTGGACAAGTACCAGGCGCGTCAAGGTGATTTCGATCTCTACGCGAAGCGACTTCCAAATTACAACGAGCTGAGCATCTTCGCGGGGCGCGATTACCTTTGGGATACGTGGAAAATGAATGCGCGGTTTGGAATCGAGTACTTGTGGTTCAAGCGAGCCGCGATGGGTGTCGACTACAACTACGATTTTACGGAGGAAAAGTATGTTCAGGGCGTTCCGCCGATTCCTTACCTCGAGGTTCAGGCGACGCTTTGAGATCCTTCCCCTTCGCTGCGCTCAGGGTCAGGATGACGTGCGATGCTCAGGATGACGTGC
>CAWUNT010000101.1:0-7216 GCA_963923405.1 uncultured bacterium
GTCGCGGCCATGGAAAAGCAGTCCGGTGAACGTTTGAGTTTGACGGTTCCCAAATCCCTGGTGGTCTCGGCATCCGGAGACCCGGTAGACGCCGAGCACGGTCAAAGGTTCGGGATCCGCAGGTACGCCCGCCGCAGTTTTGTCTTCCCGCTCCCACCTCGCTTTGAGGGCAAGGTCCTGACGGTGGATATCGCGTTTTCCGGGCAGGGCGGCAAGTACCGGTCCTCGTACACCATCCCGGTCAACCTGCGGTTCAGTCGCATTGCCAGCAACGGCAGCGCCACCGACGTGAAGCCCGTCAGGGACACCGCGCCTGCGGAGGCGGATGTCCACGATGTGAGTGACGATCACCAGCAAGAGTAATCCCCTGCCCGTCCTGCACAGCCCTGTTATCCCCGACCGCCTGTTCTCAAAGGCTTAAAATGACAAGGATAAGGTTGTAGAATTGGATGACCCGTCAGGGAATCCAATTTCGAACCAGTTTGTCTTCTGGAGACGACAGCGATGCCTTGCCAATCCTTCTTGTACCCTGTTGGACGTGCCCTGTTCCTGTCGATGATCATTCCGGGTCTGGTGTCCTGCGCCACCACAGTTTCCGGGCGCATCAATGGTCCTGAAATCGGGCCGGACACATTGCGTGATGCGCGCGTCAACGTCACTCGACTCGATCATCCCAACGACAGCACGCAAGTCGACGAGCCGGCTACTGTCATCCTGACTCCGGACGAAGACGGGGCATTCTCGAGCACGGATGACCTGCCAAAGGGAAAATACCTCGTTGAGGCTCTGGTCCCCGGTTACGAGCCTGCTTCACAACAAGTCGACTTGTCTCGCTCACAAAAGGTGAATCTGGTGTTGAAACCGCTCGGACAAGCGCGCGCGAAAGCATCGGAAGTCAACAGTGACCCTGCTGCCAGCAGGGGCGAAGGTGGGGCCGTGCTGACTCTGCCTCAATTCTGATGTTGGATCGTTCAGTTCAACCAGGCGTTACGTCGAACCTCTGGAGGTCGCAATGGCGATTCGTTGCATGCTGAAAAAACTGCTTGTATCCGCGGCCTTCACCGCCTTTGCCTGGCCTGTTATTTCATGCCAGCGCGAAGTTACGACTCCTATTCGCGTCGAGGTCAGGACCAACCAGGGCGATCCAGTCCACGAAGCGCAAGTCAAAGTGGGCAACCGTGTGCTGGGATTGACCGACGCGAAGGGCATGCTTGAAGCCAAGCCTGCTTTGCCTGAAGGTTCCGAGGTCCAGATCGAAGTCAGCAAGAGCAGCGACAGCTACTATTTCGCGCCACACATCGAAACCCTCGACATGAGGAAGAGCCAGTCGAAGCCGGCGGTCGTCAAAGCCGTCCTTTATTTCGTGCCGAAGCCAAAACCTGTCGAGGCAGCGGCGGTCGCGACTGAGTCGCAGCCCACCAGTTCGCCTGAGGCAAAATCACCTGGCAGCGCGGCGACTCCGCCGGACGCGGCAGTTGCTGCCGCAGTTGACTCGTCAAAGGCCGCTGAATCAGCGCAGCCCCCCGAGGCAGCAGGTTCCTCCGTGGCATCGGTCGCGGTCGCGCCGGAGAATCCGGCGAAGAACGGGCCAGAGACAGAGGAAAAACCGGCCCAGCCTGAGGCGAAGCCCGCGAAGGTCCTGGTCACATTCCATGTATTTGCCGGCAATCATGGCCTTGGCGGCGTAGCGGTATCCGGCATCTCGGCGGACGGGGACAGCGCCGGTTCGGCGTTATGTACAACAAACGTCCGGGGACGTTGCGCGGTCAAGCTGGACGCAGGCACAAGCCTGGCGGTCAAGGCGGAGAAGGCAGGATTTGTCCCGGAAACGCAGGAATTGCAGGTTGATTCTTCAAACAAGTTGATCCGGATCCAGATGGAAAAGGGGCAGAGGCTGAGTGTCCAGGCATTTGTCCGTGGCGTCCTGGCGACGAATCCGCTCCAGGGTGTTGTGGTTTCCATTGACGGCAAGCCCGTTGGCTCCACTGACAAGGGCGGTCATTTCGTTCACACATTCAAGGGAGGCGCTTCGTCCCGCAGCAGCGCGTTGATGAAAGTAGAACTGGCGCCGCCAGAGGGATTCCTTCCGGAAACAGCGGAATCAGAGTTTGCCCCGGTGGCGGGGATCCATCTGGTCCGCCATTTCGCGGGGGGCATGTCGAAAGCGCCCGTCGTAGTCATCGAGGAATCGCGTCACGGTTCTTCAACGATAGAGGCCGCGGAATCGGCACTGCTTGTCAAGGCGACCGAGACGGCTTTTGACCGCAACATCTTCCCGCGCAAATTTCTCGCGAGAGCCGGCAAGGGTCAAAGGCATCCCGACGTAAGGATCCGCCGCTCATTCTCGAAAAAAGACTCCGGGATTCACGCGGAACTTGTCGCGGTCGACTCAAAAGGTGTCGTCATGGGCGCGGCCAGGGAGTCAATCCCGTCTGACGTTGTCGATCAAGGCAAGGCACCTGTCCTGCAGAAAACGATCGACGCGATGGTTGACCGGTTGATTCGCTCGCTGCCCTTCCAGGGTGTCGTTCTGGACGCGGGAAAGGGGCAACTCCGCGCCCTGTTGCCCGGGCAGCTTTCGTCCCTTGTCCGCCCGGGTGATCGATTCGACGTGTTCAGTACGCGTTACGATCCCAAAGCGCGCAAACAAACCTTCGCGAACGTCGCGACCGCGGTTGTTCCTGTATCGACAAGCGGCGGTGACGCGGCCTCAGCCGACGCGGGTGGCGAAGTAACGCTTCAGGTTGACGGTACGCCCGCGGGCAAGCCGATCGCGAAGGGTGACATCCTTGTATTTCGCGGGGCGCCGATTGAGAAAATTCAGAAGCAGGAAAGTCCAGCCGACGCGAAGGATGACGCGGACGAGCCCACGCCGGTCACAAAATCCCCGGCACGTGTTTCTTCCAAGTCGACGGGGAACGGCGCGTCAATCCTGGTTACGAACAAGTCAGCCGATGATCCCCGCCCGGTCCAGCAGGCAAACGTCTATTTCAACGACGTTTGGGTAGGAACGACCAACAACAATGGTGTTGTCTACCTGCCGAAGCAAATCACCGGTTCGAAAGGCAAGGTATCCGTCGCGAAGGCGGGCTGGAATCCAGTTACGCTTGACGTGCAAACCGCGGAAAGCCGGCAGGTCGAGGTCCCGATGGAGCCCGAGGCCTCACGCCTCCGTCTGGACTCAGTTCCTTCCGGAGCCTCGGTACTCCTTGATGGAAAACTTGCCGGAAAGACGCCACTGGACACGAAACTGGACGGCGCGGGCGCTTTCATCAAACTGGAGGTTTCGGGGCCGGAGGGATTCAAGAAATATTCCTCCGTGCTTGAAGTCGAGGCCGGCACGCTCGACCTGACCGGGCAGAGGTCTGTCCAGCTCGAGGATGACGTTATCGGCAACGCGCGCAAGTTGTCCGACGCAGGGAAGGTTTCCGAGGCAATCGCGACGCTCACGAAGGTGCCCCCGACCCACTCAGACTATCTCGTCAGCCGCCACGTCGCGGGTGAGATCGCGTTGGCGAAACTCAATGATCCTGTGAAGGCCGAGCAGTTTTTCTCTGTTGTTACGGCAGCGCCGGAGGTTCGCGATTTCATCGACAAAAGGTTTGTCGGGTCTCATATCAATCATGGCATCGCCCTGCACATGATTGCCGAGAAGATGTCCCGTTCGAATCCAAAGGCAGCCGCGGAAAATTTCGCAAAGGCAGCCGTCATCCTGGACCGCGCCGCGCGTTACACAAGATTTTTACCAAAAAAGGATTTCAAGAACTCTGTGCAGAACCTGGAGTATTTCCGGGCGCTGAGTTTCCACCGGCGTTGGTTGCTGGTCAATGATCCAGTCGCGCTTGAGAACGCGAACCGTGGTTGGCGTGATTATGTGGGCAACATCAACGCGGCGGACGACTCTGACAAGCAATCAAGGGTCCTCGCCGACAATGCCCGCGTCTACCTGAAGCAAACCGAGGCAGGATTGTCCCGTCGATGAACCAGCGAGTTTCCATCATTATGGCTGCGACGATCGCCATGAGTGGATGTTCCATCTCAGGACGAAACTGGGATCCATCCGCGTGGATCAAGCGATTTCGCAATCGTGATTCGCGTGACCAGTTGACGGAATTCCAGGCGAAGGATCGGTTGTACTTTCCGCCATTCATCAAGCGTTTCTTTCCGGGAACGGATTACTTCGAGCGTATGTTCCCGACCCTCGAAGCGGCCCGTGATGGTGTCCAGATGGTCGAGGTTCGCAAACTCTCACAGGGTGATGAATCGCTGAATGAGGCCAATTTGAGCTGGTCTTCAGACGGTGTTTACCTGGGTTTTGAAGTCATTGGCACCGAGAGCCGGCGTATTCTCCTCAAAGACCTCATGGGGGACTTCGCTCGTGAACTGATGGTGCTTCCGTTGGCGCCGCAGGGGAATTTCGTAGATGGACTGTCCGGTGGCAGCGCGACCATGATGTCATACAACGCGGGTCTGCGATGGTCCCGGGACAGCAATCGCTTTGCCTTCGTCTCGAATGGTGGTGTTGGCGAATTCAACATTTATGTAGGCAGTGTCAGTGGCGGCGAACACACAGTCGCCTCAAGCCGGGCGAAAAATGGTTACGCGTCATGGAACCCGTCTGGAAACGAGATCGCGTTCGTCAGTTCGCGCAAGGGTACCGCGAAAATATACGTGGTCGAGGTGGACGACCAGACAGTCCTGCAGGTCAGCAGTTCCAACGACCCGGATCTTTTTCCTGAGTGGTTCCCTGACGGGAAACGCATTGTTTTCTCGAGCGGTGACGCGCGCAATCACGATGTGGTGATGGCCCGGAGGAATGCCGGCGGGACCGGATGGGGCCAGCCTTTCAACATAACCCGCAGCGAATCTGATGAGCTCAGGCCAACAGTTTCGCCAGATGGCAGGTTCATCGCGTTTTACAGTGCGGCGAAGGAACTGTCCGATGATTCATTTGTTGAGAGCGTTTCGTGGAACATTCATGTCGTCCCTGTTGACAGCAAGATGTTACCGCTTACTGATGAGGCGCTGGCTAATCACGTGGTGGCCCGGGACGTTGTTGTCGACCTCAATACCGGTCCGGCATGGACACCGGATGGACGGAAGGTCATTTATGTGAAGCGTGATCCCGGGCTTTTCAATCCGATTCACGCATATGACCTGTTCGAGGGCCAGACCTACCACTTCAAGACGAATACGAGAATGAACAGGGACATCATGATGTCCAAGCTCGGGGTCTTGAGTTTCCGGGCCCAGGTAGGTTCATGGGACAAGGTTTTTGTCGCGTTGACAAATCAGGGGATCCAGTTGCAGGGGCGTGCTCCCCAGCACTCGCGTCCTGTATTTTTAAGGAACTAGGGAGCGTATATGGTCATTCGTAAAGCCGTTTTCGCGATCACATTCTTGTTTGCGTCGGGCACTGCCCTCGCTGTGGAAAATCGCATGGTTTACGGGGAGACAGGCCGTCTTGAGACTTACGATCCGTACTCGCCCCATGAGGCGGCGGCTCAACGGATGGCTGATCTCATGTTTGACAGTCTTGTCGAGCTTGGACCAAGTGGCGAGTATGTCCCGGGCCTCGCGACGAGCTGGGAGATTTCAAAGTCCGGTACCGAGGTTGTGTTTCATCTCAGGAAGAACGTCCATTGGCACTCCGCGCCATCGAACAACAGCAAATCCTCCGGGACATTCGGCGCCCGCGACCTGGTCACGACGGTCAATTTCCTGGTCCGGGCGCAAGCTGGAATCCCCAATGCTGAACGCTTTTCGGGGCTGGCTTCGGCCGAGGAGGTCGATTCCGGGACGGTCAAGGTCTTGCTCCGTCGCGCATCGACTGACCCGTTAAGGATGCTGATGTTCAAAGTCCTCCCAGCGTCGGCGTTTTCCGGGATGAAGGCGGGCGGCCTTTTTCGTGACAATCCGTTTGCGCAACAGCCCGTTGGGACGGGGCCATACCAGTTCATCAAGTCCAACAAGCAGGGCGAAGTACTTCTGAGGGCCAACAAGGGATACTTCGGCGGCGCGCCGAAAATTGAAACGATAGTCATGAAAAGCTATGCCGACCAGAGTGTCATGGCCCAGTCGTTGATGTTCAACTCCCTCGATTTGATCACGTACGTGAGCCCCCGGGATCTCGGCGAGATCATGGCCGACAAGCGCTTGCTTTTGCTGCCTTACGACGCGCTTTCTTACAGTTTTGTCGGATTGAACAACTCAAGGCCGGCTCTGTCAGATCGCCGGGTGCGTCAGGCTCTCGCGCTTTCCATCAATCGCAAGGAGATGTTGGAGGCGTTTTTCCAGGGGCGCGGCAAACTCATCTCTGGTCCTTTCCCGCCGACTTCATGGGCTTACAACCTGGACGTTCCATCTGTTGGTTACGATGTCGCGCGCGCGCGGCAGTTGTTTGAAACCGCGGGGTACGTGGATCGCAACAAGGACGGTGTCCTTGAGGACGCGAATGGAAATCCCCTGAAATTGACCATGGCCGTCCCGGTCTCCGGGGAGGGCGAGACCCTGAAAAAGATCGTGCTTGGCCTGCAATCTTACCTGATGAAGGCCGGCGTCAAGGTTGAGATGCAATTCCTTGACTGGGTGGCGTGGAAGAAGAAAGTCCTTTTCGATCACGATTATGACCTGACGCTCGCCTCATGGAGCTTTGATGACGCCAGCAATATCACAAGTCTGTTCCACTCCAGCAGCTCCGGACCGTGGGGGAACAATTTTGTCCAGATCAAGAACAAGTCTATCGATGCGCTCCTGACCGAGGCGGACGCCACGAACGACTTTGAGAAACGCCGGGCGATTTATCACAAGTTGCACGCGATGGTCGCCGATGAGACGCCATACATCTTTTTGTGGACACTCACCCATCACGCGGCGTTCCAGGAAAACCTGAGCGGTGTCAGGATCGAGCCTTATTCATTCTTCAAGTACGTTACGGGTTGGAGCGTCCAGAAACGACTTTGATTTTTTGGGGGGCGCGATGAGCGAGGCAGAAAAAAAAGACTCCGGGGAATCCAAGGAAGCCGAGAATCCTGCTGGTGGTGTTGCTGATTACCTCGCGACACCCAAGAAAAAGCAGAAGTCCTATGTCGTCCTGGCGACTGCCGGAAATGTCTCCGAACAAGACGTCTCGGCGATCTCCAAATACATCCAGGGTCTTGGAAAGCAATACATCTGTCTCTTATACACATCTGACGCTGCCGACGATACTCCTTGT
>CAWUNT010000102.1:0-7097 GCA_963923405.1 uncultured bacterium
CGGCAGCGTCAGATGTGTATAAGAGACAGTCCTCGAATTGTCCTTGAGGAAGGTATTCAACGCCGGCAACGATCATGCGCTCGACGGCATCGCGCCAGTTGCTGCCGCAGGATCCCTGCAACGCAGGCACGGCGAGGATACCCGGTTTTTCCCGGGTCGATTGGCTCCTGGTGCTGGCCAACGCGTCGCGCAATACGTGAAACGGCATCCTGCGCGTCGCGATAGCCATCGCGTTGACCATCGCCTGACTGACGCCGAACCGGATCGCCGCGGTCCACTTCGGGAATTCCCTCGCGATGGATCCATCAATCGAGGCAAGTTCCTTGCCGGTCGAATCCTGAAGAAATTTGAAAAGCCGCGCGGGATCCAGGATGTCCCTGGTCGAGGCATTCTCAAGGCTGGAGTCCCGTCCGGATTTACCGGCGAACGACACGCTCAGGCAATCGCCCCAGGCTGTCTCGCCATTTTCCATCTGCAGGCCGATTTGCAGGACGCTCGCGGGCTGGCGGATGAATTTCATTCCCGGCGTCGACGCGGCCGTGGTCCATCTCTCACCCGGCGTCACGTATGACTTGCGTATCGCCGCGATGTCCTCCTGCCAGCAGGATCCAGCGCCATCGACGAGAAGGATTCGTTTTATCCGCGGAAACGACAATTCAAGTCCCCCGTGCCAGACATCCAGTCGTGATCAAGCCGTTGTCAATTCGGCGCGACCGAGAACCACACGGATTTGGTGCGCGTGTATGATTCGAGAGAGTGGATCGCCATTTCCTTGCCCCAACCGCTCTGCTTGAATCCGCCGAATGGACTCGCGAAGTCGTAACATCCGTAACGGTTGACGAAGACCATTCCTGCCTCAAGTTTCTGCGCCACACGAATCGCGCGGTCGGCATCGCCGGTATAGAGTCCGGCCGCCAGTCCATAGCGCGTCCCGTTCGCCAGTTTGATGGCTTCTTCTTCTGTGTCAAATGCCGTCACCGCAAGGACGGGGCCAAAGATCTCCTCCTGGAAGATCCGCATTCCAGCCTTCACTTCCGTGAAGATCGTCGGGCGGATGAAGTATCCCCTCTCGCAACCAGGCGACGTGTCGCGTGTGCCGCCCGTCACGCACGTCGCGCCTTCCTTTTTTCCCGACTCGATATATTCAAGGATCTTTTTCATGTGGCCCTCGAAACATTGCGGGCCCTGGGTTGTCGTCTCGGCAAAAGGGTCTCCGCACCTGGTTTTTTCCGCGCGGGAAACCAGTCCTTTGACGACCTTGTCGTGAAGGCTCCTGTGTACGATCAACCGGGTCGGCTCAGAACACTTCTCACCCTTGTGAGAGAACATTGCCTGATACGACCTGTCGATGACGGCCTCCAGGTTCTTCGCGTCCTCAAAGATGATGTTGGGCGACTTGCCGCCGAGTTCCAGGGTCACGGCTTTCAAGTTCGATTCCGCCGATCCTTTCAGGACGAAGCGCCCCGTGTCCGTCCCGCCCGTGAACGAGACCTTGGCGATGTCCTTGCTGTGCGTCAGTGCCTCGCCCGTCTCGATGCCCCCGATGACGACGTTGAAGACACCTGCGGGCAGGATTTTCGCGTCATGGATGATTTCCG
The DNA here is from genome assembly GCA_963923405.1 of uncultured bacterium. Taxonomy (GTDB): domain Bacteria; phylum Bdellovibrionota_B; class Oligoflexia; order Oligoflexales; family RGVZ01; genus RGVZ01. The sequence goes on from CAWUNT010000102.1 coordinate 1,599, forward strand.
CCAGCCGGATCATGGTCAGGGATGTCTGCGGTGACGGTTTGACGACCACGGTGTTGCCCATGGCCAGCGCGGGGGCGATCTTCCAGCAAGCGAGAAGCAGCGGAAAATTCCACGGCACGATGAGTCCACACGGGCCGACCGGTTCGCGAAGGGTGAAGTTGAGAAAACCTTTCTCGACGGGACATGTCTCACCGTAAATCTTGTCGATCCATCCGGCGTAGTACTCGAAAACACTCGCGGCCTCGGGGATGTCGTCCTCGAAGGATTCACGGAACGTCTTGCCGTTGCACAGGGTCTCGAGCGCCGCGAGCTCATGATGATGCTTGCGCATCTCCGCGGCGATTTTGTTCAGCGCGGCGGCGCGCTCGCCGCGGTTCCATTTGGGCCATGGTCCCGAGGAGAACGCGCTGAGAGCCGCCGCGGCCGCGTGGTCGACCACCTCACGACTGGATTCCAGCACATCACAGACTTTCTCTCCGTTGAACGGATTTATGATGGCGAAGGTTTTCGCGTCCTGGCTTTTCCCTGGTCTCGCGGCAGGCCATTCTCCGCCGATATAAGCCGCGTTCTTGTGTTGCTTCGCGAGTCCCTGGATCCAGCGCAGCGCGTCATTTCTGGCTTGCACGTTCGTAATCCTCGAATGTTGGCGGTTCCTGCAGTACCGAGGAACGGCCGTAGCGTATGTCATACAAATGCGCCGAACTCTTGACGTCCGGCTTGGAGTCGAAACCGAACAGTCCCATCAGGCGGCTGCGGGTTCCCGTCACCTCCGTGACACGGTGGATGGACCATCGTCCCCGGAAAAGGACCAGCGTCCCGGGATGGTTCTTGATGATCTTGACCTTGTGGCGGTCGCCTTTGAGGATCTTGCTGACGTCATCGTATTTCTCGTCCGTCTCCGTGCGGGTCATCGGGACGAATTCAAAGTCCCCGCCAGCGTCCGACGTCTGGATCGACAATGATGTGACGAAGTCTGTCTGGTCAAAATGCCAGCGCAAATAGTCACCTTTTTGCATCACCGAAAGGTTCAGTCCACCCATTGGATCCGCGTAACGATAGATCGCCGGAAGGCCCAGGATCTCTCCAACGAAATTCATCAGTGGATCCCATTCGTAAATCCGCCGCAACAGAGAGTCTCTCGGATACTGGTCGTACGCCAGGACTCCGACGCGCGTTGGCTCCGTCATGCGATTGGGATGATCCTTGGGAAGTTTCGGATCTTCGGGGGTCAAGTAAGGGTTGCCGACGATGGGCTTGAAAAACGCCGAAGACTCCATGATCGCGCTCTCGAGCTGCAATGCCTCGATCGCCTCTGGTGTGACGAACTCCTGCATTTCACAACCGCCGAGGCGCGCCATGTCTTCGCGGCCTTTCTCGATCAACTTCCTTGCCGCCGGACTTTTCAAGTCTGTGACTGGATATTTGTCGAGACGGACAATCTTGTCCCAGGTTTGGAGCCCGGCCAGTTTCTTACGAAGCAGGTTCGACTTCATGATGATTGCCTCCGCTCGCGGGATCAGGGGACCTGTACGGGATTTTATCTTGCGAACCGGTATTTGCCCAATGCGCTGATGACGGTTTCAGTAAAAGTCTGGTCAACGCGATTCCGGCGAGGATCTCAAGGAAGAGCATTGGAAACGCGCCCAGGTTTGCCAGCACCCGGACTCCGTCAATTCCGTTGCCGTTGACGACCGCGATGACGATACCCGCGATGACGCTGGCCCACGCCAGCACCGTGCCGCTGTGCCGCGCCAGTTTGGTGTCGCCGGCGCTCATCCCGGCCAGTGAGGCCAGGGAACTTGACCCGAGCGAGACAAGGGACATGAATGCCAGCGCCGTGAAGATGACGCTGATCTCGCGCGCCCACGGTAGACTTTTCAATGCCATGTACACCAAGGCCTCAGGCCCGGATTTCTGGAACTCTTGAGCGAGCGGCATGCCGTGATTGAGTTGCAAATGCAAGACCGTCGATCCAAAGATGCTCATCCACGCACCGATGAACAGTGAAGGAATCAGGAAGTTCACGGTCAAGTACGCGGCTACGGTGCGGCCACGGGCAATGCCGCCCAAAAAAAGGGCACTGACCGGAGCCCAGGCGATCCATGATGTCCAGTAGAAGAGAGTCCAGTCCTGGCGCCACTCCCGGTCCGCGCCAAGTCCCCATCCCGAAGCGGTCCGCGGAAACGTCTCGATGAATTTCCGGGCGGCTTCACCGGACTGCGAGATGATCCAGTTGGTCGGTCCGGCGACGATAACGATGACGGCGAGGCAGCAAAAAATGAAACTGTTGATGGAGGCAAGGCGACCGATCCCGCGGTTGCGACCCGCCATGACAACCAGCGCGCAGACAGCGATCATGGCAACCGTGATGGTGTTGAAGAGGCTCATCGCTCCGCGCGACAGCATCAGAGCCCCGGTCCCGATGGATGCCGCGATGCCCAGGGACAGGCAAACAAGGCCGATACCCTCGACCGCCTTGCGGACAACCTGGTTTGACGTAATCCTGCCGGGCAGGACTCCGTAACAAGTGGCGAAGATTCCGGCCGGTGCCGCGCGGTTGAAGTGCGCGATCGCGAAGACCACGGCTGGCACGACATACATGGCGTAGGGAACAAAAGTCCAATGCAGGTACATGTACGCCAGGGCCGTTGTCCCTGCCTCGGCGCTGAATGGTTCCACTCCTGATGACGGTGCCGGTATGGCGAAATGCGCGATAGGTTCCGCGGCCGACCAGAAGAAGAGTCCCGCCGCCACCGTCGACGTGATGCTGGTCGCGATCCATCGCCAGAAGGACATGACCGGACGGGCGTCCGGGCCGCCGATCTTCACCCGGGCCAGCGGACTGAACATGACGGCCACCGTCAGGACCAGCATCACGGCGGCGCACGCGCCGTAAAGCCAGCCGAACAGATCCATGATCTGGTGGTGCAGGCCAACCAGCGCTTGTTGAACAAGTGTCGAGCTCATCTGCGGTAAGTCATAACATGAGTTGTGGAAATTTTCAGCAGTTCCGGGGAGTTGCGCTTTAAAATAGGTTTTTATTTATATGTTTTTAATTTTATTAAAATACCTTAGAATTCGCCGCCTCACTTGAAGGGACTTTGAATGTCCAGGCTCGTTCGTGCAATTTTTGTGATTTCGGCTTTGTTCGCCGGCGAACGGGGATTTGCCGCGGAGATCCCGTGGATGTGGTTGCCCGCAAGCAAGGACGAGTTTTTCAACGATCTGATCCCTGAAATGAACCTGCCTCTCCGTTGGGAATACTTAAGGAATGATCATCCGATGGCCGTCGCCATGAATGAAGTGGCGTCCAGGATCGATCGTCATCTGCGGAACCAGGCGGGCGGGGCGATGGATTCGATCCCCGTCCCGACGGTGATGGTGCGTGATCATGACGATGTCCAGGCCTATGCTGTGGCAGCACGCCTTTGCCTCGATATCCCAGTGCGCCTGGATGCGTCCGCTTCGGCGCAAGTTGAGTTCGCCGAGCTCACGCGTGACGGTGGGATCGAGGCCATGCGCCGGCAATACGCGAACTGCCGTCACTTGCGATCAGACACGGAAGTTGGAAATTTTATTGCCTGGTTCAACGCGGAACATGAAGACTGCCGATTGGGTGTTGAAGGCAATGGCGCGACACGGGAAATCGTTCCCGGCGCCGGATGCGCCTTGGATGCCGCGATCAAGGGCAAGATCGCCCGCGCGAAAGTATTGACGGTGAAGGTCAACGCGCCGTGGGTGATCGTCCACTCGGGTATCGCCCGCGTCGCCCGGACTCCTGACCAGCAAGCCTTTGTCATCGCACATGAACTGGCGCACTACTATCAGGCGCATTACGCGCGGAGTCTGGCGCGTTACGTCGCCGCCGGCGCCTCCCACGAGGAAGAGGCGGATGCCTTGGCCACCAAATGGGTTGCCGCCATTGGATTCGATCCTTTTGCGGGATCTGCCTTCTTCGAGAATTACATGACCCTCTTTCCGGAATCTGCCGGCGCGTCACCTGATACGGCTCATCCAGACCCTTGCGCGCGCGCGGAAAACATCTCGCGCATCGCGGCGGAACTTCGTTAGCCAAATTCTTTTTTTCGCGAATCAAAATGTGCTGGATTTGCATTCTGATTTCCGGCTAAACTTTGCGCGTCTCCAACTGAATCGAGAGCCCCAGACATGTGCGGTGTGATGGGAGTCATCGGTAGCCAGTCAGCATCCCGCGATGTGTACGCAGGCCTTCTGGCCCTGCAGCATCGGGGCCAGGATGCCGCGGGAATCCTGTCCTTCAATTCCTCTGAACAAAGATTTCATCTGGTGCGTGGCGCCGGCCTCGTTTCGCAGACATTTGACCGCGGCGCGATGGACTCCCTTTCGGGCGATTCGGCCATTGGTCACACCCGTTACTCGACGGTCGGCCTGACGGAAGACCGCGACATCCAGCCGTCCATCATGCCGCAGCCTTTTGGCATCGGCATGGCGCACAATGGCAACCTTTCCAATTACAAGGCCCTCGCGGACCGGATCCGCGAGTCCCAGAACCGGTACCTCCAGACCGGTAACGACCTGGAGGTACTTCAGTGCCTCCTCGCCGAAGGAATTTCTTCTTCGACGGCCCGGGAAAAAATCCCGGGCCGTTTTGTTTTTGACGATCTCCGGCGCGCCGTTGAACTGGTGTTTGATGTTGCGCGCGGCGGATACGCGGTCGTCGGCATCATTGCCGGCAAGGGCATGTACGCGTTCCGCGATCCCAACGGGATCCGGCCGCTCGTTCTCGGCCGGCGCGATGGAGACGGCAGCCATGCCATCGCGTCGGAAACATCGGCTCTCAATATCACTGGTCATCGCCTGGTCCGCCATCTGGAGCCAGGCGAAATTGTTTTTATCGAGAACAGCGGCGAGTTCCATTCAGCCCGGACGAAAGTTACGCGGCACTCGCCCTGCATGTTCGAGTGGGTCTATTTCGCCAGCGCCGAATCGGAAGTCGAAGGACGCGGTGTTTACGGCGCGCGACTTGAACTCGGGCGCGCCCTCGCGAAGATCATCCATCAAAAGCAAACGGCAGGCGGCGCGTCGCCGGACATCGACATGGTGGTCCCGGTCCCGGACACCAGCCGCACGGCGGCGATCGCCCTGGCGGAAACGATGAAGGTCCCGTACCGCGACGTGCTGATCAAGAACCGCTACGTGTTCCGCAGTTTCATCCTGAACACGCAAGCCGAACGGGAGCGCGCGCTCAAGATCAAGCTGGCGCCGGTGGCATCGGAGATCGCCGGCAAGAGTGTCCTGCTGGTTGACGACAGTGTCGTGCGCGGCACGACCGCGCGCCGCCTGGTTGCCCTCGTGCGCGCGGCGGGGGCGCGAAAAGTATACATGGCCAGCACCTGCCCGCCGGTCCGTCATCCATGTTTCTACGGGATTGATTTTCCGGACGCGAAAGGTCTTGTCGCCCACGGGCGCGATGAGGCGCAAATCGCGGCCGAGATTGGTGTCGACGGGTTGTTTTACCTG
>CAWUNT010000103.1:0-7063 GCA_963923405.1 uncultured bacterium
CGGCAGCGTCAGATGTGTATAAGAGACAGGTACCGTACTGTCATCCGGGCCTTTTTACCTCGCGATCCTCGAGCGGTTGTTCGCACGGCATGATCTGGAACTGACCGACGATGATCGCAGGGTTTGCCTGGGCTTGCCCGCGCGAAAATTTTTCGCCGACCGGCTCCCACCGGAACTCCACTCCGCGGCATACGAATACCTCGTTGAACAGAGCATCATCGACCTGCCGCACATCCCGCTGTTTGACGGGATCCCGGAATTGTTGGAGTCCCTGCGCGGACGCGGGTGCCGCGTCGCCCTGTGGACCAGTCGCGACAAGCTGTCGACGGAGGCTTTGCTGAACCTTCGCGGCATTCACGACCAGTTCGATTTGAAAGTCACTTACGACTGCGTCACCCGCCACAAGCCAGACCCTGAAGGCCTGCGACACATCGCCGCAAAATTCGGGTGCGAAACGCGAGACCTCGTCATGGTCGGCGACCATGACGTGGACGTACAGGCAGCCTTGGCCGCAGGATCCCTGCCAATCCGGGCCAACTGGCATGGCCTGACTCCGGGATTCATCTGCCCGTCCGGATCAAAAACATTCGAGACGCTGGACGATTTTTTAGCGCAACTTAAATAGCGAGCAACTCTTCGAGGTTGATGAAGATCGCGTCCTCGCGTCCGGCCTGCGATTGCAGCCACCACAGGAACGCGTTGACGCGCGCGGCCTCGTTGCGCGAGACGCCGGTTGATTCCAGCATCTTTTCCTCGCGCGCGAGGCGCTCATGGATCCTCTTGGCGAGACCGCCCTGGTGCAGTTTTTGTTTCCACTCGCCGCGCAAGTGCTGCAGCATCCTGGGACGTCCGCGAATCACTTCGTAAACCTGCCAGCTGCCCGCGACGCCGTCCGGCACGATGGCCAGTCCCGTCACGGACATCAGGGACTGCATGCGTTGACGCGGGGCACTGCCTTCCAGTCGCATCAGCGCGTCGGCCGCCTGAACCTGATGATTCAGCCGGATCCTGACGGCCGGCCGCAGGATGACCTCAAGGATACGACTCCAACGCTGGCGCGCCGACTCGTCGCGGAAAGAATGCAGCCGGCCCTCGAAGAAAGCCATTACGGCGGCAACCTGACCGTCATCCATCGCCAGTTGGCCATCAGGGGCGCCGTTTTGTCCAAGTTCGCCACCAAAAGCGCGCGCGATCGCGACGCAACGATCCATCGCGACGCGCCGGTCTGTCACAGGCCCGAACGCCGCGACCGTGCCCTCGTCGACCTCGCCGACCCGCAAGAACCAGCGACCGTCGTGGCGGTCCACGCAGTATGCCGGGACGAACCTCTGATGCCAGTCACCCGGTTTGAAGGCCACCGGCGTCGAGGCGAGGCTGTCGCACTCGTGCATGAGTGCCTCGAGGACATTCGGGAATCGTTCAACACGCAAATCGTAGGCGCGAAGAACCGTCTTGAGGAGTTGCTTCGGGACGAGTTCGTAACGCTGCAACTTCGATATCTCGCGCGCGACAGAGATGGCGCTGCTGAAGAAGAGCACTTTGCGCTCGTAATCGTACATGAAGAATACGCCAGACCCGGGCGGCAGGTTTCGCAGCTTCTCGGCGGGGATCGCCCAGTTCAGGCGCAGGGCCGATTCCATGTCGCCCTGCAGGCGGATCGCCTCGTCAACGCGCTTGACCGAGCGGTCATCCAGCAACTTGAGCAGAACCTTGAACAATTCCAGTGTGAGGTACGCGTCCGCCTCGGCACGGTGCAGGTCGCCCGCGGGCAGGCCAAAAAACTTCGCCAGCCCCTTGAGCGACTTGTTGGGCGCCTCGGGGGCCATTTTATCGACAAGAAGGTGCGTGCACAGGAAGAAATTCGGGAGTTCGACCCCGCAGGCCTTGCGCGCGAAATACCGGATGAACTTCAAATCGCCGATGGTGTTGTGGCTGACAAGGACATCGTCTCCGACGAACTTGAGAAACCCCGGCATGACCTCGTCGATCAGTGGAGCGTCCTTGACCATCGCGTTGGAGATCCCGGTCATCCTGCGGACAATCGGCGGAATCGGGATCAACGGATTCACGAGGCTGTAAAAGGTGTCCTTGACCGTGCCCTTCTCGTACCGGATCGCGAAAATCTCGGTGATCCCGTTTTTCTCGGGATTGCCGCCCGTGGTCTCGATGTCGAAAACGATGAAAGAGCTCGTTGAGAGGGAATGGTGGATCAGCTTGCGGAGTTCTTCAGAAGGTGGCGGTGCCTCTGGCTCGCGGTAGGCTTGCCGGTTGCCACGCCTGCCCCGGCCCCGGGATCCGCGCCTTGGCGTTTGTTCCGGTTCCTGGCGGCCTTGATTTTGATGACGACGGTGGGGCAAACAGGCTCCTGAAAAACATCAAGGACAGTGTAGCAGAAATCCGGGATCAGGCGCGAGGATCAAAAGCCTCGCGCAGCGCCTCCCCGATCATGTTGATCGAGACGAGCAGGAGAACAAGGGCCGCGGTCGGAGCGAGCAGCAACCAGACGGCGTTGGTGATGTAGTTTCTCCCCTGGGCCAGGAGCTCGCCAATGCTGGGAGTTGGCGGAGACAAGCCGTACCCCAGGTAGTCGAGGACCGTGAGCGTCCCGATGCCGGCCGATATGGCAAATGGCGTGAGCGTGAGGATCGGCGTCAGCGCGTTGGGCAGGATGTGCTTGAAGATGATCCGCGCGTGAGTCCCGCCCATGGCGATCACGGCATCCGCGAACTCGCGCTGGCGCAAGGCAAGGACCTGCGCGCGCATTTGCGACGAGATGTTGATCCAGGCGAACAGCAGCACAATGCCGAGAGTCAGGGCGAACCCCTGCCCCTTCACCACCCCGTTGACCAGGATCACGACCGAAAGGAAGGGAATGATCTCCGCGAGTTCCTTGAGGCGCTCCACGGCGAAATCAAACCACCCGACGAAATACCCCTGGCACACGCCGATGATGACGCCACCGGTGAAAGACAATGCCCACAGTAAAAGTCCGAAGGACAACGAGACCCGCATGCCGTACAGAAGGCGCGCCGTCACGTCGCGCCCCAGGTTGTCTGTCCCCATCCAGTGCGTCCCGGACGGTGGCGCCATGACATCCGGCGTCTGGACATAAGGATCCCATTGGTTCAGGGGCCAGATGGCCCAGCTGTTCCGGCCGGCGGCACGATCCGCGTCAATGACCTGGTTGTAATCAACGACAAACGCGTCCTCGACTCCGAATTCCTCTGCCGTGTAACTGACCATCGCCGGAAAATAAAAACGGGTGCCGGACTGCGTCTTGCGCGCGAGCAACAACGGATTCTGGTGGGACCAGACCTCGGCCGTCAGGGCAAAAAAGAACAGGGTGGCAAACAGGCCCAGTCCAATCCGCGCCCGGCGCTGGCGCCAGAAAACAGAGAGCCTGCGCTGAAGCAGCGGCGAAATCCGTTTTGTGAGAGCGGCGCGGATCATTTGAACTCAATCCTCGGGTCAACCAGGACGTAGGCAATGTCGCTGATGATCTGGCCGAACATGATGGCGATCGACTCGATGACGATGACCGCCATCATGACGTTGTAGTCCCGGGAAGAAAGGGCGTCGAGAAATTGAAGGCCCATCCCGGGGACACCAAAGACGCTCTCGATCACGATCGATCCGGCGACGAAAGAACTCAGGACCCCGCCGATCCCGACCATGAGCGGCAGGATCGCGTTGCGGAGAGCGTGCTTGAACACGACGGATCGCTCGTCAAGACCCTTGGCGCGCGCGGTGCGGATGTAATCGCTGCGAATGACTTCCAGCATCGAGTTTTTCATGAGCATCGTCATCACCGTGAACCCGCCGACGAGAGACGCGAGGACCGGCAAGAACATGTGCTTCACGTAATCCCAGGCCTGGCCAAAAGTCCCGAGAGACTCGAAATCATCGGAACGGATCCCGCCCAGGGGAAACCATGCCCCGCCCGGCAAGACGCGGTCCGTGCAAAAGACAAGAAGGAGGATGACGGAAATGACGAGCGTCGGGACGCTGTAGTTCAGGAAGAGGAAAAAGGATGTGATGGCGTCGAAATTGCTGCCGTCGCGAAGGGCCTTGCGGACGCCGAGTGGCACGCAAATCAAATAAGTCAGGAAAAACCCGGGGATTCCGAACCCGAGCGAAACCGGGATGCGACTGGCGACCGTTTCCATCGCCGGCTGGCGGGTCGTGGTGGAGTCGCCAAAGTCCAGGGTCGCGATGGACTTGACCCAGTTCCAGTAACGGACGTGGACGGGCTTGTCCAAACCGTATTGCTTCTCGAGTTCCTTGCGGATGCGGTCGATGTCATCCACCGAAAGGGTCCTGTCGCCACGGGATCCCTCGCTCTGGCCACGGATCTGGGCCAGCGCCTCCTGGACCGGGCCGCCCGGCAGGTAATTCTGCAGGGCGAAGAAAACTCCCGTCATCAGGAAGAACATCGGGATCGTCGCGATGAGGCGCTTGACCAGGTACTTGCGCATCAGGGCACGAACTGGAACAGGTCGTCAGGCGGACTCACGTCGTACTTCATGGCCCAGATTCCAGACGGCGATGAGACTTTGGCGTTGAAACCCGCGAGGACGGAGCGCGGCTCTGACAGGAAGAGATACGGCTGGTCCTCATAGATCAGCCGGTTGATCTCTTTCATCATTTCCTGACGCTTCGCCTGGTTGAACTCGACGTTGGACTTCTCGATGAGCGCGTCCACTTTCTTGTTCGAGTAGGCGACGATGTTGGAACCCTGGTTCTTCTCGGAGTCCGAATGCCAGATTTGTTTCGCGTTCGGATACGGGGTTGCCGTCCAGCCCAGGATGAACGCGTCGAACTTGCGCTGGTCGATGTCGTCAAGATACGCGTTCCACTCAACTGCCTTGACGGTCACGTCAATTCCGGCGCCCTTGAACTGGTCTTTCACGATCTGGGCGATCTTGGCGCGCAGGGGATTGTTTGAGTTGTACTTGAGCTCGAAGCGGAACGGGACTTTCTTGCCGCCGATCATCTTGTCGAGGATGTTGTCCTTGTCGGTATCCGCCCAGCCGTCTGCCTTGAGCATCGCGATGGCTGCCTTGCGGTCGAATGTGAGCATCTTGTCCTTCGACCGCAATTCCTCGGCCGAGTTCGGCGAGAGCGACCCGAAGGGCGATGTGCACTGGAAGTTATATCCGTGATAGACCTTGTCGATGACCTGCTTGTAGTCGACCAGGCGCGCGAGTGCCTTGCGTGTCTTGACACTGTCAAAAAGGGGCAGGCGCAGGTTCCAGCCAATGTACGTGAAACCGCGAGGCGCGCGGTTCTGGATTTCCTGGGCCCAGACTTTCTGGCCGCCGCCCTTGGTGTCTTGCCGCGACTTCCCGAATTTGCCCTTGTCGACCCCGTTGACTTTCACCGCGAACTGCTCGGGGTTGAAAGTCATGAGATCCAGGTCACCACGCACAAACTTCTCGTAAGCGAGGTTGTCGTCGACAATGACGCGGAAGTGGACTTCGTCCGCGTTGAACCGGTTCTTGAAGTGCGGCAGCTGGTATCCCCACCAGTCCTTGTTGCGCGTCAGGATGACCGACTGGTCGCGACTGAACGACTTGAAATTGTAAGGTCCGTTGCTGACAGGACTCAGGATGCCGCGAGCCTTGTTGAAGTCCGGGTCTTTCTCGAACTGTTTCTTGTTGATTGCCGAGAAAAGGTAAAGGCTGCGAAGGGTGTCAAACTTCGGTGTGTCCACAGTGAAGGAGAAAACCCGGCTGTCTTTGACCGCGATTTTTACGCCTTCCCAGTAGACCCGCAGCGCGGCGGCGTCCGTCTTGGGGTTCATCATGATGTCGAACGAGAACTTGACGTCGTCGGTGGTCACCGGAGTGCCGTCGGCCCATTTCGCGGCCTTGTTGAGGGTGAACGTGTATGTCTTGCGGTCCGGTGAAACCTCGAAGGTCTCGGCGAGGTACGGCAGGGGTGACAGGTTGTCCGAGTCCTCGGTGAACAGCGTGGCCCACAAGTACCCTTCGAGGAGTCGCGAGTTGTTGTCGTTGGACAGGATGGGATTGATCACCTTCGGGTTGCCAGAGAGCTGCTGGTACAAGATGCCGCCGCGATTTGCCGGGGGCAGTTTGTCGTAGGCCGAGGCGTGGCGTTCGTATTTGACCGGTCCGGATGCCAGGGCTGTCATCGCAACCTGACTTGATGACAACAACAAAGCCGCGATTGGAGTCGACATAGAAGCCGATAAAAATCTGGACCGGTTCCGCATGGCACCCACCCCTCATAAAAACTTGCTGATTTCACAATGAATTTAGCATGCTAGGATCGTCGAAGTCCACGAACCAAATACGCCCGGCGGGGGATTGCCTCCCCTCTTGCAACTCCCCCGCCCCGGCATTATCTTTGCGGGCCGGGCGGAGACGCCGAAAAACAAAGGTGAAACCATGACAGAACAAGCGATTTTTGACCGCATCAAGGGCGAGATTGAAGCCAACCCCGTTACCGTTTTCATGAAGGGCACCGCCGACATGCCGATGTGCGGATTCTCGGCGCAGGTCGTCCACATCCTGAAGAGCTACGGGATCCCGTTCCACACGATCAACGTGCTGGAGGATTACGACATCCGTGAAGGCATCAAGGAATACACCAACTGGCCGACGATCCCGCAACTCTACGTCAAAGGGAAGTTCATCGGCGGATGCGACATCACGATGGAGCTCCACCGCAAGGGCGAGCTGGCGAAAATCCTGAAAGAAGCCGTCTGAAAAAATTTCAAACAGGGGATCACGGATGAAGCCCTTCACCACTTGTGTCCACGCGGGCGCCCACGTCGAACCAACAACGGGCGCGATCATGCAACCGATCTTCGCGACCTCGACTTACGTCCAGGAGGAACCCGCGAAGCACAAGGGGTTTGACTACTCGCGGGCCGACAACCCGACGCGCCAGGCCTATGAAGAGGCCTTGGCGGCGATGGAAGGCGCGCGCCACGGGCTGTCTTTCGCCAGCGGCCTCGCGGCGGTACAGGCGGTCATCCAGTTGCTGGAACCGGGCGCGCGGATCCTCGTATGCGACGACGTTTACGGCGGGACGGGAC
>CAWUNT010000104.1:0-7062 GCA_963923405.1 uncultured bacterium
GAAGAGCTCCGCTCTTTCTGCGCCGAGATCTGTTCGCGCATCACGGGAACATCCGTGGAAGTGAAAGCCTCCCTGCAAGGCGACCGCCTGCGGATGGATATCAACAGCGAATCCATCAGCCAGATGCTGTCCGAGAACAGCAAACTGGCGGAAGCCCTTGAGCACTTGCTGCGCAAGAAACCACGCCACTTGAAGCAAGAGCTTCCGTTCCGCGTGTTCATTGACGCAGGCAACAGCCGCCGCGGACGTGAGGAGGAACTCACCGCGGTCGCGAAGGAGATGGCTGAAAAAGTCGTAGAGACCCAACGCCCCGTCGTCTTGAACTACCAGAGCTCTTACGACCGCAGGATCATTCACACGACTCTGGAAAGCGACGAGCGCGTATTCACCAAGTCGATCGGCTCGGGCTCAAATCGCAAGCTCATGGTGCTTCCGGCCCGTGACAAGCGCATGTCCGACAGCGAGGCCCTCTCGGCCGCTGAATCCGAAGAGAACCTTGACCGTTAATCATCATCAAAAAGCATCTCGTGACTCCATCGTCGCCCTGTCCACGCCTTCTGGCGCGGGCGGGGTGGCGATCATCCGGATGTCCGGCCCGGACGCCATCGTCAGGGCCGCGGCGGTGGTTCACCGCAAGTCTCCCCCTCGCGACCGCCGTGCCTCTGTCGCCAGCATCAAGGATCCCGTCAGTGGCGAGGTCTTGGATCGCGCCTTGATCCTCGCGTTTCGCGCGCCCCACTCATTCACTGGCGAGAATGTTGTCGAGATCCATTGCCACGGCGGCCCGTACATTGTTCAACGGATCCTGAAGGCATGCCTGGACTCTGGTTTCCGCGCCGCGGAGCCAGGCGAATTCACGCGCCGCGCTGTCGTCAATGGCAGGATGGACCTGACGGAGGCGGAGGGACTGCGTGAGTTGATCGAGGCGCAAACAGAGCAGGAGTGGCGTGCCGGGAAACAATTGCATGACGGGCGCCTCAAGAACGCGACCATCCAGCTCCGCCAGAAACTGATCGAGGCCCTGGCCTGGCTCGAAGCCCGCATTGATTTCCCGGACGAGGGAGATACTTCAGGCGTCTCGCTGGCCCACGTGAAAACAAGGATCGATACCGTACGTGAAGCCCTTGGCAGGCTGGCATCAACTTACGCGAGTGGACGTGTGAGCGCGGACGGATTGCGCGTGTGCCTTCTTGGCGCGCCCAACGCGGGGAAGTCGTCCCTGATGAATTCGCTGCTGGGGCATGACCGCGCGATTGTGTCGGACATACCCGGAACGACACGCGACTATATCGAGGAAAAATGCCTGGTGAACGGACGACTTGTGCGTCTGATTGACATGGCTGGCATCCGTGAAACCGGGGATCTCGTCGAGCAACTTGGGGTGCAGCGAGCCAAGGACCTCGCGCGTCAGTCCGACATTTTGCTGCTTGTCACGACCGCTGAAACAGCCAACGCGGACAACGCGTCGATCGGCGCATGGGTGCGATCGGAGAAGTTGCCTGAGCCAGTCGTTGTCGTCACAAAAATTGACCTGGCAGGGACCGGCGGAATTCCGGGAAGTCCGGTACGCGCCGCATTGGGGATATCAAATGTCACCGGCGAGGGGCTGGACGCATTGCGGACACGACTTGCCGCGGAAGTTGATCAACGGATCGGCCACCTGCGCGAACAGGACACCTGGCTGACCAACGCCCGTCACCTGGCTTGTGTTGAACGCGCCAAAGCGCACCTGGATTCCGTGGCGGAGCGTATCGGTTCATCCATTGGTGATGAGGATGAGATCCTCGCGTTCGAGCTTCACCAGGCGACCCGGGAACTGGGTCTCCTGATCGGGGAAGTTTACGCGGATGACGTGCTGGACGTCGTGTTCAGCTCTTTCTGTATCGGCAAGTAGCCAGCCGAATTATCCAGACAGTGAATCAGCCAGTGGTCGTTCAACGCGTGTTGCAGGTAAACACACGCGAGTGGCGGTACTATCGACAATGCCGCCGCAGTGACCGGCCGTGTGGACGTATAACCATCTTGCTCCTCCATCGCGCGAATCAAGCACGCGAGATCCCATGTCGCCTTCACATGCAGGCCTGGAACCCATGCCATCCAAGGATGCTTGACATGTCGCTTTACCGCCGTGTCATGGTCCATGTGCCAGACCACTTCGCGCATGGCCCCGAGCAGCCATCCCGTGTAATAGACACCACAACTCACGATACTCAGCAAAGCAGGCACAACTGGATTGCGCAGATCACCCAGGCGCGCCTTGGCCCGTTGGGACAACCAGACGATACGGGGAGGCAACGGCGTGGCGGAATCACCGACATTTCGATGCGATTTTTGTATTGCTGACTCAACGCGAGGAGATATCTCGGTCGCTTTTTCCGGGGCGTATTCAGACCACGCGACAGGAGCGCTGAGGGCTGACGGATTCACACCACTCACCGCGAGAGCGCGCATGATTTCGTCATCCTGCGCGGATCCGGCCTGAAATTCAGTTGCCTGAAATTCAGTTGCCTCACGGGCAGTCGCCTGACTTTGCGCCGCCGAAGTCGAAAGGCTGTCAGCAAGCTTCGATGTAAGCTGGGCCGATACCAGCCACAGTCCCGCAAAATCATTCGCGTCGTACCACTGCGCGAACCCGCGTCGGGAGACAAATTTACGGCCACTGGTGGCCCCTTGCCTTTCCCCTTGGGCGTTAGCGGGCAGGGCAAAAACAGCGTCCGCGCTCAGCGGACCTTCCACGCCACCTTCGCCGTCGCAGACAAACCAATCCTGGGTCCAGTCATCTGGCCAGCCAGTTTTGGTGATGTCGTATGATGTGTCCAAAGGATTCTCCCCGTATGATTATAGCAGGGCTGGTATGGATTTCGTTGCCATGCCTTTTGCATGGCGATGCTGCATGGCAATCAGGGGAAATTATTCAATTTGACCAACTTGGGATTGGGAATTCAGGACATGACCATTTCGATCTTCAAAGAACGACTCGAAGGACGCCAGTTTCCCGTCGAGTGGCCGGGGCACTTTCTCGCCAGTGGCTGGCATCGCAGCGGCAAGATCGAAGACACCGGGGAAAGGCGCCGCTCCTCAAATCCCGGCAACGGAGAAATCCTGGTCGCAACCACGACCGAGCGTGAAGCGAAATCATCGCTTGATACAGCGATCGATCAAGCGAACCATGCGCGCCTCGCCATGCGAGCGCTGCCGCTGGATGTCCGGATGGACGAGTTGCGTACGATTCGCCGCGCGCTCGGGGATCACTCCCATGAGGCACTCCTTTCGCTGCGTCTTGAATGTGGATTGACCCCGGCGGAGGCGGACATGGACCTGTCCGCGGCGCTGCGACACTTCGACCACGTCCTGGATAATCCACGCGAGATCGAAAAGGCCCTGCTGGCGCCGGCCCGTCTTGGCCTACAGGGTCCTGGAGCAAGCGAGGACTACGCGATGCTGCCGGTGGGAATCGTGGTCGGCTATTTGCCGTTCTCGACTCCTCTCGCGACTTTTGCGACGCAGGTGACCGGGGCATTTCTGGCGGGCTGCCCGCTGATTGCCATGCCCGGGCCACATTCGTCCCTCATCGGTATACTGCTGGGGCATGTCGCGGAAGGCTTGAGTCTGACACGAGGTTCACTCCAGGTCGTCTTCGGCAACTTTGAGGTGCTGCGCCACGCGCTGCTCAACAAAAAAGTTGCCGCGGTCCTGTACACCGGTTCGCGCGAGCATTGCGAACGGATCCGCGCGGAAAGCCGGGCCGTCATTGAAAGACAGCTCGTCCTGCAAAGTGGCGGCAAAAACGCGGTGATGGTGCATGAGTCAGCTGATTTGTCCGCCGCTGTCCGTGCCACGCTGGCAGGCGCCCTGCGCGCTGCTGGACAGATGTGTACGTCGACCAGCCGGGTTTTCGTTCACCGGTCGCTCAGCGTCCGGTTCTGCGGAGCGATCGAGGAGTCTGTCGCGCGCCTCAAGATCGGCAGGACAGACCTGCCCGCGCAGGATCGTTTGGGAGGCGTGGATATCCAGCCGGGGCAAGGGTCCCCGCACATGGGCCCGCTATATGGAGGCAAGGCGGTCGACAAGTTTCTTCGATTCCAGACGATGGCGCGGCGCGAGGCAAAAAAGAGCCTCGCCACGGGCAAGAAGATTCCGGAGTTCCGCGAGGGAAATTTCGTGATGCCCGGGATCCACTTGATGAAACAATTCGATGCGTCCAGTTCCTACCAGTCCAACGTGGTATTCGCGCCCGACATCGCCATCCACGAATACGATCAGGTCAATGACGCCATCGAGGCCGTGAACGCGACTGATGCCGCGTTTGTCTTGTCGTTTTTCGGAGACCCCGCGGTCATCCATGAGTGGCGCCATCATCTGCTGCCGCCCAATGTCGTCCTTAACGGGCCGACCACAGAGTACGAGGCAAGCCTTCCCCTCGCGGGACGCCTGCAAAGCGGTCATCATCGTTTTCACGGGACGGCGCTCGCCCTGTACCTGAGCTATCCGCAAGTCATTTTGCGTCAATGCCAGGCTATCGACAGCTTTACTGGTTGTTATTGAGGCCTTGGCCGGCGACACGGCACACGGTACAAAACTCATAGTGACACTCTTGTGAACACGTGAGGAACCTGGCCATGAGCACCGGCGTCTCAAAGAATCTTGTCGAATCAGCCCTGGAGAGGGCCCGTTACTGGGCTTCATCGAATGCCTTTGATTCCTCGACGCGGCAGGAAGTCCAGGGCCTCATTGACACGGGGAACGAAGGCGAGATCGTCAACCGCTTCTACCGCGACCTTGAATTCGGCACTGGTGGCATGCGCGGGATCCTCGGCGCGGGCAGTTGCCGGATGAACATCTACAACATCCGCAAGGCAACCACCGCGCTCGCGCTTTACTTGAAGGAATTTCACGCCACGAATCCCACGCGGGAACTGTCCGTGGCGATCGCGTATGATTCTCGAAACCGCAGCCAGGAATTCGCGCGTGCGGCAGCCGAAGTCCTCGCGGCCAACGGCATCAAGGCCTTGATCACCCGCGAGCTCAGACCAACCCCCATGTTGTCATTCATGACGCGCCATTTCCGTTGCGCCGCGGGAATTTGCATCACGGCAAGCCACAATCCGCCCGAGTACAACGGTTACAAGGTCTACTGGCAGACCGGTGGCCAGTTGGTTCCGCCGCATGACCAGGCGATCGTCAGGCGTTACGGCGAGATCAAAGGATACGAAAGCCTGAAACACATGGATTACACCGAAGCAAAGTCGAGGGGACTCATCCGCGAGGTTGGCGGAGACCTCGATGAAGTTTACTTCGCCAAGATCTCGGGGCTCATGCTGCACGCGAAAGACCTGGGGGTCGCCGAACGCAGTCGCTTCAAGATCGTTTACACACCTCTTCACGGCACAGGACTGTTCCCGGTGACGGAATGCCTGAAACGATTTGGCTTCAACAACGTCATGATCCCACCGGAACAGCGCGAGCCAGATGGACGGTTCCCCACCGTCAAGTACCCGAACCCCGAAGAACCGGAAGCCATGGGCATGGCAATCAACCTGGCCCGCCAGGCGGGGGCGGACCTCGTCCTGGGAACGGATCCAGACACGGACCGGATCGGCATTGTCGTCCGTGAAGGCAAGGACTACGTGGTTTTCAACGGCAACCAGATTGGCTGCCTGTTGACGGAATTTGTGTTGGAAGGACTCGCGGCGAGCCAGCGCATGCCGGTAAACCCACTGGTCATCAAGACTGTGGTTACGACCGACTTGCAAGCCGACATAGCGCGCCACTACGGTGCCCACTGCGAAGAGACCCTGACCGGATTCAAGTGGATCTGTGACCGCATAGAGTCATACGAGAACGGGTCTCTTCAGCCGCGACGGAATTATGTGTGCGGCGGCGAGGAAAGTTACGGTTTCCTGATGGATCACTTCGTCCGGGACAAGGACGCCGTGGCCGCATGTTGCATCGCGGCCGAGATGGTCTGCTGGTACAAGAACCAGGGCCTGACCATGTCGCAGGTGCTGGACCGGTTGTTCATCCGTCACGGACTCTATCAGGAGGGCCTCCATACGATCACCCTTCCGGGACAGACGGGTGAAGCTCGCATGAAGGCCATGATGGCCGGCCTGCGCAAGGATCCGCCGCTCAAGCTGGCTGGCAGGAACGTTAAAATCATACGGGATTATGAAGAAGGTCGGGAGCTTGCGGTTGGCGCCTCCGGACCGCAAGAGACCGGCAAACTCACCTTGCCGAAGTCCGACGTGTTACAATTTGAGCTGGACGATGGATCCAAGGTCAGTGTCCGTCCGTCCGGAACCGAGCCAAAAATCAAATTTTATGTCTCGGTCCGGGACGAACGGGCGAAAGGTTGCGCTGAGAGCGACTTGCCGGCCCTGAAAAAGGCGGCAGTAGCGCGTCTCAACGAGATCCAGCAGACCTTCGTGGATCTGGCCAGTAAATAACGGCCACGAGTTAACGTTCAAGACGGCCAACGTTGGAAGGCGATCGACGATGATCAAGCACGCCCTGAAGGTATTCACGGCTCAATCCTTCGCGACTTTTGCCACGATGGCGCTTTCGGTCGCCTGGGCGGGAGATGGATTCGCGGCAAACAGTGGCGAGTACCAGCGCGCGAGTGAGGGCACCGAAGTCGTCCTGCGGAAGACTTATCCGAAGAAAGCCAGGGTCGAGATCGAGGGCACCGGCGGCCTGATCCTGAACCAGTCGTACATCAGCTCGCTGCTCTTTGGAGCCGGCGCGAATTACTTCTGGTCGGAAGAGTGGGGACTCGGTGTCGAGGCGATGGTGGCCTCCAACACAGACAAGGCCGAGCGCAAGTGCCTCGAGTCGTTTTACAACGACCCGGAAAATGTCGTCGGGGCAGAATGCGGAGATGGCAGTGACCTCACAGGGCGCGCCAACTTCGGACCAGCCTATGTACCGATCCGCCAAACGAACATGATCCTCGGCGCCCACGCCATCTGGAACCCGGTTTACGGCAAGCAGATCATCCTGCTTCGCGCGGTGTCGCACTGTCTCTTATACACATCTCCGAGCCCACGAGACGCTACGCTATCT
>CAWUNT010000105.1:0-7059 GCA_963923405.1 uncultured bacterium
TGCAAACGACGGTCGCAGCGGCAGGGCCTCGATGCCGACCGATTTGACTAAGTTGGCGGACTTTGTCGACCACCTTGTCCGGAAACTTGTTCTCGAGCCAGGTCCGGTAGCCAGTCAATTTGACAAGGGTCTCGACAAAATTCGCAAGCCCGCCAGATTTCAATTCAGCCTTCAACTCATCCAGGAGTTCCGCGAAAGCGCGGTACTTCGGTCCCACACGGGGAGCGTTCTCGTCAGCCATTTGGCGCAAAGTCGCCAGCATCGGCTTGCCGCGTGTGTTGGCCTCACGGGCCAGCTGATCAACTGCCGTATCACCGATCCCGCGCGCCGGGACATTGACCACGCGGCGCAGGCTGACGTCATCGGCAGGGTTCGCGAGAAGGCGCATGTACGCCATCAGATCCTTGATTTCCGCTCGATCGTAAAAGCGCAGGGCGCCGTAGACACGATATGGGATCCGGTCACGGCGCAGAGCCTCCTCGAGCGGACGCGACTGGCTGTTGGTCCGGTAAAAGATCGCGACTTCACGCAGAGGGTAAGTGCTGATCTCATCCAGGATCGAACGCGCCACCGCCCACGCCTCGACTTCCTCGTCGGACTCGATCCGGAACTGGATGGGTTCTCCCCGGTCGTTGGACGTCCAAAGTCGCTTCGCGGCGCGTTTTGTGTTGTTCGCGATGACCGCGCTCGCGCCGTCGACGATCGTGCTGGAAGACCGGTAATTTTGCTCCAGCTTCAGGACCTTGGCCTCGGGGTATGTCCGGTTGAATTCAAGGATGTTGGCCGGAGTCGCCCCACGCCAGCTGTAGATTGACTGATCGTCGTCCCCAACCACACACAAGTTCCGGTGCGCGGCAGCGATCAATGTCAGGAGCTCATTCTGGGTCTTGTTCGTGTCCTGATACTCATCAACGAGGATATAACGGTACTTTTGTTGCATCGCGGTCCGAACGCGCGCGTTGTTGCGCATCAGGAGCAGCATGTTCATGAGCAAATCATCGAAATCCATCGCGTTCGACGCCGCCAGCTTCTCCTGGTACCGCTTGTATACGTTCAGGGCTCCGGGCGGCATGGACTTGCCGTACACCCGGTTGATGGTCTCGCGTTCATGGGGGAACAGGGCCTCGGTCTTGACATCGTGCAAGAAAGCACGGAAATCCCCGACCGTGAGATTCTTGTCCAGCTTGATGTCGAATTCCTTGAGCACAGCCTTGAGGGCCGACACCGTGTCGCTGTCGTCATAAATGGTAAAGTCAGACGTGAATCCAGCCTCATCCGCGAACTCACGCAACCAGCGCGCGCAAGCCGAATGGAAAGTCGAGATCAGGGCCCGCGAGCCAAACGGAGTCAAAGCCTCGACGCGTGCCCGCATCTCACCCGCGGCTTTATTGGTAAATGTCACCGCCAGGATCTGCCACGGCGGAATCCCGGTTTCGATCAAGTGAGCAATCCGCCGCGTGATCACACGCGTCTTGCCGGAACCTGCGCCAGCGAAGATGACCATCGGACCGTCCACGTGGGACGCGGCTTCGCGCTGGATCGGACACAGTCCCTCCAGGCAGGCCTCGCGCGCGTCGTCCCGCCCCCGGATTCCACCAGGCCGCAGGACATCAAAAAGATCCGGTTTGTCCGTCATCATTCATTCAACAGTTACTGACTTGGCCAGGTTTCTTGGCTGATCCACATCCGTCCCGCGCATGTCAGCCGCGTAGTAAGCGAGCAACTGCAACGGAATAACCGACAGGATCGCTTGAAGGTGATCGTCATCGACCTGTGGGGATGGAATGTAATGCTCGCAAATCGACCGGAACCGGTCGTCCTCAAGATCACCAACCCCGATGATGCGTCCTTGGCGCGCACGGACTTCCTCGATGTTGGAAATCATTTTTTCATACTGGCTGTCACGGGGCGCGATGGAGACGACCGGCATGTGGCGGTCTACGAGAGCGATCGGACCGTGCTTGAGCTCTCCTCCGGCATAACCTTCCGCGTGGATGTATGAAATTTCCTTCAACTTCAGGGCTCCCTCCGTTGCCACAGGGAAACTTGCACCACGACCGATGAACAGCATGTTCTGCGACTCATAGATCTTGTTGGAGATTTCCTCGATCACGCCGGCCGCGTTCACCGCACGATCCACCAATGAAGGAAGTCGCCGCATGGCGTCAAATGACTTCTCAAGGCGCGCGCGATTTGTTCGCCCCAGCTTGTCGCCAATCGCAAGGGACAGGACGTAGAAACTGAGTACCATCGCTGTAAATGCCTTGGTCGACGCCACGCCGACTTCCGGCCCGGCCTCCATGTAAAGAACGGCGTTTGAAGCCCGCGGGATGGAGGAGAAACGCACGTTGCAAATGCTCATCACCTGGCAACCGCGTTCCGCGGCATGCTTCACACACGCCAGGGTATCCGCGGTCTCACCGGACTGTGACACCGCGATCAGCAGGGTCGAGGAGTCGATGCACGGATTCCGGTACCTGAACTCGCTCGCCAGCTCGACATTGGCTGGAAGTCTGGCGAATTCCTCGATCATGTAACGGCCAATCTGCCCCGCATAGTGAGCGGTCCCGCAGGCGACAATCGCGACGTTCTTCACACGTCCAAGATCCAGCGCGTCAAGGCCAGTTTCCTTGTCCACGAATGAATTTGATTTCATGTCGACGAGGCGACTCAGCATGCTCGACATCACCGCTGGCTGCTCATGGATCTCTTTCAGCATGTAATGCTTGTAGCCTTGCTTGTCGGCACTCGCGGCCGACCAGTTCAAGACCTGGGGATCGCGACGGACTGGCTTTCCGGCGAAATCCCAGACTTCAATGGATTCGGCCTTGAGACGGGCGAACTCGCCATCCATCAGGAAAACCGCGCGATTGGTATGCGGCAAAAGGGCCAGGGCGTCACTTCCGAAGAAGTTCTCTCCGTCTCCCGCGCCGAGGACTACCGGACTGCCTTGCTTGACCACGTATATCTGTCCGGGCTCGCGGGCGTAGATGATCCCGAGCGCGTAGGCGCCGCGCAAGACCTTCACCGTCTCCATGATCGCGACCCTGAGATCACCCGTCCGGTCCAATTCCGCGTGCAACTGGTGAAGGACCACTTCCGTGTCAGTGTCGCTCTTGAACTCGACACCGGCCTTCATCAACTGCTCTTTCAACTCGCGGTAGTTCTCGATGATGCCGTTGTGGATGATGACGAGATCGCCATGCAAGTGCGGGTGGGCATTGCGCGCGGTCGGCGCGCCATGGGTGGCCCACCGCGTGTGGCCCATACCGACGGTCGCGTTGGCAGGCAGCTCGGCAAGGCGCGGCTCAAGATGAACGAGTTTCCCCTCGGCCTTCACGAGCTCGATCTTGCCGCGCTCCAAAACGGCGATCCCGGCGGAATCGTAACCACGGTACTCAAGACGCTTCAATCCGTCGAAAATCAAACGAGCGCAGGGTTTCGAACCAACATAACCAATGACACCACACATACGAGTGTTCCTGTCAGAATGAAAATTACTGGATCATGCTCAAGGGCGGGATGTACTCGCCAGGATTGACCACATAATGTCGCACAACAGAACCGGCTCCGATCACGGCGCCGTCACCTATCTCGACATCGTCGAGGGTCACGTTCGCGCCGATTTTGCACCCCCGTCCCACAATGGTGCGTCCTTCCATGCTCACACTCTGGCCAATCTCGGAATCCGGCCCGACCTTGCAGTCCGCCTCGACATGGCAACTGTCTGGATTGTGAAACGTGACTCCGGACTTCATCATGTCATCGATCAACCTGCGCACGAGCACCCTTTCAACGGCAGCCAGCTGGCTGCGGTCATTCACGCCCAGAAAGTCACGCCACTCCAGGCACTCATGCACACAAACCCGCAGGCCTTTTTTTACCGCAAGGCCAAGACAATCAGTCAGGTAATACTCGCCCTGGCTGTTCTCGGGGCGCAGGTCACCCAGCAGCCCGAAGAGAACGGCCGCCTTCGCAAAGATCACGCCAGAATTGCAGACGTCGATCTGACGTTGTTCCGCGGACGCGTCACGCTCCTCGACAATCGCCGCGAACGCGCCCTGGGAAGTGGTGACAATCCGGCCGTATCCCTTGGGATCCGGCACCCGCATGGCGAGCACACCGAGGTCGGCTGATTCCTTGCGGCAGTGATCGACAAACCGGGCCAGCTCGGCGCCAGAAATGGCCGGCGTATCACCGGCGCAGATGATGACTTCATCCGCATGCAACTGGTGTCCTGAACTCGCTTCACCCGGGAGTAAGTCCGCGTCGGCAAAACCTGGCTTCTTGACACCCTTCAGCGCCGGCCACGCGGAGGCCGCCGCGTCCCCCGTCCCGCGCGCGGAATTCTGGACGCAAAAAACTGCGGACGGAAAGCGTCGCCACGCGTCGCGACCGTCGGCCGCCATGGCAGGGCTGATGATCACTACCTGATGATCGACACCGGCGGATTTGAGGCTGCGCACGACCCAGTCGAGCATCGGCAAGCCCGCGGCCTTGTGCAGGACCTTGGGCAAATCGCTCTTCATGCGTGTGCCTTTGCCCGCAGCCAATACAATACCAGTAATGGACGGTTTCCCAGTCATGAGGGGAAAGGTATCGCGACCGGCGCGCCCCGGCAACGCCGCAATTTGACTGGGACCGAGGCATCTGGCAAAAATCCAAGGAGAATTTTTGGGACGTCCGGGGTCCTCGCCCTGCGCGAAACCGGCCTGCCCACTCTAAAACCGGAAGGGAGCTCTTCTTGGGCATCATCGAGAAATTCAAGGCTTGGCGCCAGAACCAGCGCGAAGGGAAGATTTCCCGCGCGGCAAAAACCGCGAAAAATCCAAAAGCGATCCGGGAAGACCGGTGGGCTGCCATCGAGGTTCTGGTTGAGTCGGACGATCCCGCCCTGAGCGTTCCCGCGCTGCTCCAGCGGTTCGAGTTCAGCCTCGAAAACGGCATTGCGGATGCCAAGGAGAAGGAGCTCGCGCTCGGCGGGATCACAAAATTTGGTGACAGGGCTACCCCAATGGTCATGGAACACCTGGTCACGACAACCCGCATCGCTTGGCCCATAAAGATCCTGCGCGCCCTGGGCAACGATCCTCTGGTTCTCGAGGGCCTGAAAAAGGCGCTGAACTTCGGCGAGACGACTTTCGACCAGGCACAAACAGACAAAAACTATGATCTCTTGTGCCACTTGATTGAACACAAGCTCGGCTCGTTCGCGCGGGACCTGGGTCGCTTCCTCGAAGACCCCGACGAACGCGTCCGTTTCGCCGCCGCGGAGGTCCTGATCGAACAGAACGATCCCGCGCTCGTCCCGATGCTGGAAGGTTTCCTGATGGATCCGACGGTTGAGAACATCCGGATCAGGCAGGCCGTTCTGCGAGCCTTCGTTGAACGCCAATGGACCCTTACCCAGCCCGAGCGCATTCCAAATGGCGAGGTCATCCCTGGCGTTTACGTCACCGGCGCCAAGACACTTGCGGTCCGGGGGCAGCACTCGTGACGGTCCATGGCGACCATTTCGCGCCCGTGTCGCCAGGATCCATTTGCCAGGTGGAAATTCCGGTATCAGATGTCGAGACATCGGTCCGGTTTTATGAACATGTCTTCGGCTGGCGCCGTTCTCCGGCAGAGATCCAGGAATACATCGTCCTGGAAGCACCAGGTGTCAGCCCCGACGGGCATTCCGATATTGGAATCAGCCTGATCCCGGGCGCGTCACCTGAAATCCGCAACGGGCACCCGCACACGGTCATTTACTTCAAAGTCGAAGATCCGGCTGAAATTGCCAGGCGCGCGGAAACTTTCGGCGGCAGCCGGCGATTCGGCCCCCGCAGGATTCCGTCTTACGGCGAGATCTGGCGCATCACCGACCCTGACGGGAACCAGTTCGGACTGTTCAAGTGATGCCTGTCAGATGACCTTGCGCGGAATGTCGGGGTTCAGCCGCGCCAGCAGTTCGTAGTGGATGGTGTCCGCCCAGGACGCGACTTCCGCGGCAGAGATGGATTCCGCGCCGTCCTTGCCAATCAACGTAGCCCTCGCGCCGACTTTCGCGTCCGGGACGTCCGTCACATCAATCATGGTCATGTTCATGCACACGCGGCCAACGACTTGACACCGCGCGCCATTCACGAGGACGTAGGCGGAACTGCCGCTGGCGGCGCGGGGCAGGCCCTCAAAATAGCCAACCGGGATCACGCCTATCCGCATCTTGCGGGAAGCCCGGAAAGTGCATCCGTAACCGACATACTGGCCGGATTCGATGTCTATCACCGAAGTCAGGGGCGCGTGCCACTCAAGGACGGGAGCGATCCCGTCAACATCACCAGACTGATTCAGAAGGCTGAGGCGCGTTGCCTGGGACGGCCACTGGCCATACAAGCTGATGCCGATCCGGTGCAGGTCCATGACACTTTCTGGCAATATCAGGGCAGACGCGCTCGATGCGGCGTGAAACAAGGGTTTCAGACCTCGCCCGACAAAGGCCAGGCGAGCCTGCTCGAATTTTTTCAACTGCAACGAGGCGTAATTGTGCTCGAGCACGTCCTCCACGTTGGCAAAGTGCGTACAGACCCCAGCCACAATTTCAGGTCGTGCGGCGACACGAGCCGCGATATCCCCGGCACTTGCCGGGGAAAATCCCTGTCGCGACATGCCCGTATCAAATTCGATGTGTGTCCGGACTGGAGTTTTTGAGGCAAGAACAGATTCCAGAGCCTCGGGGGTACCGACAAAGATATCGGCCTCAATCGCCGCCGCGAGAGCGATTTGATCTGGCGTGATCGGACCACAGACCAGAACGCGCCCCTTGAATCCGAAGTCACGAAGTTGCCGGCCCTCGCTCAAATAATTGACACAGAGCCACGCCGGATTCAGCGGTGCAAGCACCTGCCACGTTTCCTTGAGGCCGTGTCCATACGCGTTCGACTTGAGGACGGGCGCGAGCCGGTCGCGACCGATCCGGGCCTCAAAGAACCGGTAATTGCGCCGCAACGCGTCGGCATTGATTGTGATTTCACAAAGCATCGATGACATCTTGTCACAGCGCGGAAGTGATCTGCA
>CAWUNT010000106.1:0-7055 GCA_963923405.1 uncultured bacterium
AAATCACGCAGATGGCTCGCAAGTTTCCTGGCCCTTGCCTCGTGCCACTCGTCCCGTTCACTAACA
Source organism: uncultured bacterium (assembly GCA_963923405.1). Taxonomy (GTDB): domain Bacteria; phylum Bdellovibrionota_B; class Oligoflexia; order Oligoflexales; family RGVZ01; genus RGVZ01. The sequence goes on from CAWUNT010000106.1 coordinate 67, forward strand.
TTGTACAAATCGGCGCCTTGGAGGCCGGAACGTATCACGTCATCACGAACAAAGGCATGCTCGTCACTACCCTTGGCGTGACTGAAGATACCAGCAGCGGTTCCTACGGGCCGGATGATTTTCTTTATGCGCCGGTCGAATCGGTTTCCGTCAGCGAGACTGCAGGGGGACGTTATGAGGCACGTCTTGCAGGCCGCTTCACTAATGACTGCATGGAGTTTGATGAAGTTCGAGTGCTTCACAAGGGCCGCGTGATCGAGCTTCTGCCGATCCTGAAGGACAATGCGGCCGACTCAACCTGCCAGCCAGTGGAGAAAGCCTTCACGAAGAAAGTACTCCTGCCAGTCGAACTTTCGGCAGGCAGGAACCTCGTTCACGTCCGCAGCCTGAATGGCGCCTCCGTGAATTCGGTATTTTCTGTTGCGCCCGGTTTCTAACCCTGACGACCCCGTGAGGATTGATGGAGCACCTCAGTGCTTCATCAATCTCCTCAAGTCATCCAGCGTCTTCTGCATATCCTCAGGTACATTTGTACCGGACGATCCCGAGAACTCCACGACCACCTGCTCCTCGAGAAGGGCATAAGCTTTTTCTGCGAACTTTGACTGCGGAGCCGCGCGGACTGCCGTTTCAAGGTAGAATTCCGTCTGCGAAAGCCAGTACGAGCGACCGATCATCGATTCGGTCACGCCCAGCAAATAGTACGCCTCAGCCAATTCGTTTTGAGCAGGCTTCGATGCTTGAGAGACCGAGCCTCCAGCTCGACTTCCAGGATCCTTCCTGTGAACGAACGCGTTCAACAACTTCGACGCGTAGATGTAGTCGACCAACCTCCCGCGATCCATGCGAAACTCACTCGCGCGTTGCGCGTCGGAGATAAGTTTACGCGCCACTTGCAATTCAGTACCGGCCTTGTCTTGCCGTTTTGACAAGCGTTTCAGCGAAACGATCCACTGGTCAATTTGAAGCGCAGCGAATTTCGGCAAGTCGGGGCGCTTGCGCATGGCTTCGAGCACCGGAATCGGGCGATTGAGGTCCTGCTTCACACGGATGCAAATCTTCAGGTAGTCGACAAAACCGTCCATCATGATGATTTCAGATGTTCTCGTCTCAGCAGACTTGAAGAGTTCCTCATACGTAGCGAGCGCGGCATCAAACTGGCGGGTTGCCATCTGGAGTTGCGCTCGTTCCATGAGTGGAAGGTTGGCAACCTTCACGTCCTTGAAAAATTCCTGGGCAGCGGGGAAACCCTTGGTTTCAGGCAAACGAGAGTGACACGCGATACAATTCTCAGTCAGGTTGTGCAGGAGATAACGGGATTCTCCGTAACTGCCGCGCGAATACCACCGGTAGATATCGCGGGCATCCCTGGAAAGCGATCCAGCAATAAAGGCAAAAGTCTTGTCATTTCCGCCAGCGTGAGCCTCCAGTCCCTGGGATTCGTCACTCAAATCCTTCAACTTCGAGAGAACAAGGTCACGATTTGACGCTTTCTCGTACTCAGCCCCGTTCAAGCTCAATGGCAGGACTGTCACAAGCGCGCTGAAGATGCGGTCCATCCTCGCGCGGGTCTGCTCAGGATTTGAGGCCAGCAACATGCCGCCAGCAACGAACGCCACAATGACCGCCAGACAAATACCGGCTTTTGAACCTGCTGCCTTGACCGACACCTTCATGCTCGACCCTCCTGCATTGCTGGTGTTTACTATCTTACAATGAAATCCCGGCGTAAAGTCGTGCCGGGACAAAACTTTCTCCTGATTGGAGACGGATTGGAACCGTGATGGATCGAGCCAGACATAAAATGATCGCGCCTCAGGCGGCCATCAACCTGATCCAAAGTGGACAATATGTCGTCACAGCACACGCGGCCTGTGAACCCCGCCACTTTTATACACTTCTGGCCCAGAGAGCGCGTGAGATACGTGACACCAAGATCTTCTGCGCCAACCCGAGTCAGCCTTACCCATGCTTCACGGATCCCCAACTTGATGGACACATCGAAATCGAGGCGATGTTCCTCAATACGAAGGTCCGTCAAGGCGCTGACTGGAAACATGTCCACTATGTTCCGAACCACATGTCCCGCTGGGCCTTCCACATCTTGACAACCGCCAGCATGCCCCGGGCAGCGAGAAAAGCCGCCTACTGGGTGGACAGGACGAAGACGCCGGTGATCGATAAACCAGTCGATGTCTTTTGGGGCAGCTGTTCTGTGCCGGATCCCCGTGGTTTCATCAGCCTCGGACTGAACTCCTGCTATGAGCCTGAAATTCTGCGACGGGCAAAATGCGTGATCCTCGAGGTCAACCCCAGAATGCCCGTTACCTATGGCGCAACAACCGTGCATCTGGATGAGATCGATTACCTCATCGAACAGGATGCCCCGTTGCCCGTCATCAGCAGTCCCACCCCGGGACCGGAAGAGGAAAAAATCGGCGCGCTCGTCTCTGAACTTGTGCCGGATGGCGCCACAATCCAACTGGGAATCGGCGCTATCCCCAACGCAGTCGGCAGGTCACTGGTCGGTCGCAAGGATCTCGGCGTTCACACCGAGATGATCAATGACGCGATCATGCAACTTTTTGAGGCTGGAGCCATCAACGGCAGCCGGAAAACCATGTGGCAAGGCAAGATCATAGGGGGTTTTGTCTACGGCAGTGAGCGCTTGTATCAATTCGTTGACCGTAATCCGGCGGTCGAGTTGCACCCTGCTTCGATCGTCAATGATCCGGCCCGTATTGCAAGGAATTACCGGATGACATCGATCAATTCGGCCATTGAGGTGGACCTGACTGGTCAAGTTTGTTCGGAGTCAGTCGGCCACCGTTCAATCAGTGGAGTCGGCGGAGCCACCGACACCCATACGGGCGCGCAACGATCCGCAGGCGGCCGTGGGATTGTTGCCCTGCGCTCCACAACGAAAGACGGCAAGCTGTCAAAGATAGTCCACAGCCTCGCCCCCGGGGCAAAAGTGAGCATTACACGGAACGACATTGACACCGTCGTCACCGAATATGGAATTGCTGAGCTTGCGGGGAAAAACGTCGCGGAACGGGTGAGGGCCATGATCGCCCTCGCGCATCCGAGATTCCGTGAAGAGCTGCTTCACGCCGCGAAACGCGAGGGCTATCTCTGACAATCGGCAGGCGACCTCAGTGGCCAACCAATTCCTTTAGCTTCTTTGTCAACACCGGGACGACCTGGAAAAGGTCGCCGACGATCCCGTAATTCGCGATCGTAAAGATCGGAGCATCCTTGTCCGTGTTGACCGCGACAATCACCTTGGATGTACGCATTCCAGCCATATGCTGGATCGAACCACTGATACCGCACGCGATGTAGAGGTTCGGATTCACGGTCTTGCCAGTCTGGCCGACCTGCATGTCGTGAGTCGCGTAACCAGAGTCAACAGCAGCACGCGAAGCGCCCACGGTCGCTCCAATCACGTCTGCGCACTCGCTGAGGATTTTGAAGTTGTCAGCGCTGCCCATGGCGCGGCCGCCTGAGATGATCAGTGATGCTTCAGTAAGATCGGCTTTCTCGCTCTTGCCTTTACGGATTTCCGTGGTCTTGCTCTGGACGGATGCTCCGGCCACCTGAAGCGCACTGGCCGCTGCGGATCCTGCCCCGGTTTTCTGGGCCGGCATGACATTCGGGCGGATCGTGACAAAATGCACATCGCTGTTCTGAGAAACAAGATGAGCACGGCACTTTCCGGCATACATCGGCTTGCTACCGTGCAACGCGCCGTCCTTCCAATCGACGCTGATGACATCCGTCAAAAGCGCCGCGTCATGCCGGGCCGCCAGACGCGGGAAGAAATCACGCCCCATTGGCGACGCCACCCCAACCACAACCTTCGCGGAAAAATCCTTGATCGCCGCATCAACCGCGGCTGAGTATGCCATTGCGTTGTACAGGGCGAAGTCCGCACCGGAAACAGTGTAAACCTTGTCAATTCCGTAGCCGGCCAGTTGGTTTGCAAGGACTCCAGCGTCCGCGCCAACGACAACCGCGGCCGCATCAGCAGGTGAGCCGGCCAGGCGCGCGCCTACGGTCAGGGCCTCGAAAGCCGATGACTTGATCTTACCGTCACGCTGTTCAACAAAAACGAGGACTTTCATGTCCGTTGATCTCCGTAAAATTAGAGGACCTTGGCTTCCGAACGAAGCAACTCGACAACCTTGCCAACCATCACTTCCACATCCTCACCCTGGAACAACTTTCCGGCAGGCTTGGCTGGCGGGTACTCGTAACCCTTGATCGCGACCTTGATCTTCCCCTTCAAATCAGAGGGATTCAGCCCGAAATCAGCAGGCGTCTTGCTATCGAACGGTTTCTTCTTGGCCTTCATGATACCCGGCAACGAAGCGTAGCGCGGGGTATTAAGCGATTTGTGGGCGCCAAAGACGGCAGGCAAGCTGACATCTACAACTTCCACCTTGCCACCCTCGACTTCACGTTCGACGTGGGCTTTCTCACCGGTGATCGTCAATTTCGTAACAACATTGACGTGCGGCCATGAGAGTAGTTCCGCTGTCATTGTGCCGACATGCATGTTGTCGTCGTCAATCGCCTGGCGACCACACAGGACGATCGAGGCACCTTCAGCCTTCACCGCGGCGGCGAGAACTTTGGCTACCGTGAGGGAATCCGATGCTTCAAGGCCGGCGTTGGAAATCAGGATACCGCGGTCGCCACCCATCGCAAGGCCCTTGATGATCAGCTCGCGAGCCTTCTCATCTCCAAAACTCATGATCAAAACTTCCGGCGTACCACCATTCTTCTCCTTGATCTGGAGAGCTTCCTCGATGGCGAACTCATCGTACGGATTGATGATGTACTTGGTATCGGAATGATCGATGCCTGCACCGGAAGCGTCGATTTTGATCTTCGTTTCGGTGTCGGGGGTCTGCTTGAGCAAAACGACAATCTTCATTTGGGACCTCTGTGACAGTACTGATTCGAAGCCGGAGACTAGCAGCAGCCCCCGGTTATGACAAGCAGTTGGACGGCAGATCCGGGGAACATTGACTCAGGCTGGGAGGGCCTGCATGAAGGCTTTGACCCCGTTTCCAAGACCAGTTCCAGAGGCTGGCTTGTACCCCATGTCCCGCAATCCGAATTCGATCGCTGAAATCGCATGGACCAGGTCGAACCGGTTGACGAATCCAAGGTTGGACAACCGGAGGATCTTGCCCTTGAGCTCATCCTGTCCTCCCGGAATCGTAACGCCGTAGCGGTCGCGGATAACGGACTGCAGCTTGGTTCCGTCCATGCCCCCGGGGACGAGGATCGAAGTCAAAGCGTTTGACGGGTGTGTCCTCGCGAACAATTCGAGCCCCATGGCCGGCAAGGCTGCCCGTACGGCCCCCGCAAGTTGTTCATGGTTCCGAACCATCGCGTCGATGCCGACTCCATGGATCTTTTGCAACACGATGGATAGACCCTGGATCAAACCGATCGCCGGCGTCCAGGCAGATCGCCCTTTGCTCTGTCCCTTGAATTCCTTTGCAAGATCGAAATAGAAACGGGGCCGCGCCGACAAACTTTCCCAGGCGCGATCGGACAGCGCGACAAAGGCCAGCCCGGGGTTCAATCCAAAACCCTTCTGGCTGGCAGACACGACACAGTCGAAACCATCGACATTCATGTTCAGGGGGTGCGCCCCAAGAGACGAGATGGCATCCACGACAATCAGACAATCAGGAAACCGGGCACGTACACGAGCGGCAAGGTCGGCAACCGGATGGCGAACGCCAGTCGAAGTCTCGTTCGCCTGGATGAAAAATGCCCTGGGGAACCGGCAAGTCGCGAGAACGGGCTCGAGTTCACTCGCCGTCGCGGCCATTCCCGGGGCCACCTTAACCAATCTCGTCTGACAACCATAACGTAATGCCAACTCTTCCCATCGTTCACCGAACTTGCCGCCGTTGACCACTATCACTTCATCGCCGGGAGCCGTCAGATTGATCATGGCAGCCTCAAGGCCGCCCGTGCCCGAGCATGTCAGGATCACTGGAAGGCGATTGCAACCAAATATCGGACGCAACAATTCACTGCACTTGAGATGCAGTTCATAAAAATCGTCAGTACGGTGGTATACCTCTGAGTCGAGTGGCGCCAGCCGGGCTTCGAGGGGGACCGGAGTGGGGCCCGGGCTGAAAATTCGTGGCTGAATGAAAGGCTCTCGTTGATGGCCCATGGTTGACCCCTTTCCCTGATTGAAGGGCCCTCAGGAGCGCCCGGCCTGAAGCTTGGTCACGACGCTCGGGACGGGAACAGCAATTTCAACACCACTCCGAAGACGCGTCGGGCGCAGAGCCGGATTCAGGGACAGAATCTGGTTCACGCGTACCTTATAACGTCGCGCGATTCGTGCCAAAGTCTCACCTGGACGAATGCGGTGCATGTGAATGTCCTTTACCTCCACCGCGGCAAGGGTCTGCTCAATCTGGGAATATTTTCCCGCCAGCGGCCCCGGCAACCTCAGTCGATAGCCATCAGCATTGCTATTGGCCCGTCTGGGTGGAGTGATTTCATGGATCAACTCCGGATTCCAGCTGCGCAGAGAGCGCAGGGGAACGCTAAGTTTTTGCGCGACCTCGCTCAATCGAACAGGATCTTTGACCAAAGCGCTGGTTGCCGGGATCTCGTTGGCCGGGTCGGGCTTCACATCAAAACCGTGAAGTTTCGGGTTACTAGCCAACGTCAAGGCGGCGAGAACCTTCGGTACGTAATGCTTGGTCTCGGGACGGATCGCGTTTGTGTCAGCGATTTCCCAGAAGGACTTTCCTCCTGTCCGGCGCATCGCCTTGCGGATCTTGCCAGGACCGGCATTGTAGGCCGCCATTGCCAGGTGCCAGTCCCCGAAATCCTCGTATAGATCCCGCAAGAATTGGGCTGCCGCCACTGTTGATTTGACCGGATCACGCCGTTCGTCTACCCAGAAATCAATCCGCAACCCATAAAGCTTTGCCGTGCCG
>CAWUNT010000107.1:0-7041 GCA_963923405.1 uncultured bacterium
TGCATGAAAGATATTCCGGTGGAGCGGGTCCTTGAGGCAGGATTAAAACTGCTCGGATAGGTTGTTTATAACCAATTGTTTTAATTGGATAAAAATAATTCTCTTATGCTTTTTGAGCGGGGTTCCGATAACCCCGACATGAAAACAGGCGTTAAAATTCTGGTCGCCTCGCAGGCTGTAAGGAGCCCCTTGTTCCTGGCCCTGATTGCCGGCGCCTTAGTCGGTGTCGCGGCTTGCGGTAAAAGCGAATTCTCGGGTTCGTCAAAAAAACTCGGCGGCGACAACGCGATCAAGGTCTCGCCGACGCCTCTGCCGACGCCAACACCATTTATATCTACCGATCCCGCGGATATGATCCAGTCCATCGAGATCACTCCGGCGTCCGCCGTCGTTACCGTCAACGCGACCCACGCGTTCAAGGCCTTCGCGACTTACAGCCAGTCTGGTCGCAGGGAAGTCACGGCGCAGGGGACCTGGAGCGCGGCAGTCCCGACGAAAGCCGCGTCCCAGGGCAATGGCGTCTTCAAAGGGCTTGCCGTGGGTTCGACGCCTGTTGAAGTCGCGCTCGACGGCAAGACCGCGACGGCGGCTTTGCAAGTGGCAAGTGGCGTCGCCGCCCAGCGCGTCGGCGTGAACTTTGAGGACCATCCGTTCACCGGTGACAAGGACTTCAATGACGCGGTCCTTTGTTTTGTCGGCAAAGTCGCTGTGTCAGCGGGGGCGGTTGTCGCGCTCGAGGACCAGACAATTACCGGCATCGTGAGCAAGCGTTCCCTCTGTGACGCGGACATGACGATCAGGATCATCGGTCCTGGTTCTTATTCATGGGTCCGGCAGTTCCGGGCCAGCCAGCAACCAACTTATCCGATGCCTTTCAAGGCTGGTTCGAGGCTGGAGGTTATTTTCAATCCAGCAGCCGGATGCGGAGACAACGGTCGCACGCCAGTATCCATGTACAACCCCCAATGGGCGCGGATCCTTCCCAACGTTTGCAACACAACGGGCAACTGAACAACTTGCCTTTACAGGCTCTCGCGACGGGCTCTTGCGACCGCCCAATGGACCTTGAATTGCATCCTCACAGGCTGATGGTCTGCATTGGGGCCCTGTCGTGCTCATTAATTTGCGGAACTTGCCAGAAACAGTGAGGAAGTCCCTGTTCGGGGCGGCCGTCGCGATTGTGGCGATTACCGTGCAGTTTCTCATCTGGCCTCTCATTCCTCCTTATCCGTGGTTGCTTCTTTATCCGGCAGTCTCCATCGCGGGGTTCGTGGCGGGGTATTCTGCCGGGTTTACGGCGCTGCTGATCTGCGCGATCGCGGCATGGTACCTGTTCATACCCCCGATTTTCAGTCTGGACTTGTCTGACCCCCAGGCCCTGACTTCAGTTGGTTTGTTCACGTTTCTGGGGCTAGTCATGGTGGTCATGGCGAGCCGGGGCAGATCCTCGATCAAGACGGCGAAAGCATCCAGCGAGGCCTTCTCTGGTCTGTTCGAGAGATCCCGTGACTCGATTTTTATTGTCGACCGCGGGGGCAAGTGCGTCGCGTGCAACGCGGCCGCGGCCGCGTTGCTCGGCTTCAAGGCCGACGAAGTCCCTGGTGTGCCGATCTCGGGCTTGATCGACGGTAAGTTGATCGCCGCGACGCGACCGCGTGACGGGCAAAAGAGCCTGCCTGAACCTGGGAATGGCATCGAATGGACCATAAGGGGAAGGGAGGGCAGGAAAATCGTCGTCCAGGCGTCTTCACTCCCGCTGAGCGAAGGCATGTGGGCCCTCAGCATTCATGACATTTCCCAACAACGCGAGTCGGAGGCATCCTTCAAGGCCATGATAGAGGCCGTCTTCGACGCGATCCTCCTTGTCGATGAATCCGGTGTCATCCGTTACGTGAACCAGCAGTCTTCGAGGATGTTTGGATACAGCGTTGACGAATTGACGGGAAAGGACGTGGAAATCCTCGTCCCGGAGGAATCAAGGACGAGGCACAAGTCGATACGCGCGTCTTACATGCAGTCCATGAGGCCACGGCAGATAGGTTACGACAGGAGACTGCACGGGCAGCGCAAGGACGGGACCTTGTTTGTCGTCGAAGTCGGCCTGACACCGGTGCATTACGGCAGGGACGTGATGGTCCTGGCGTCCGTTCGTGATGTGACGGCGCGGACGAAGGAAGTTGATGACCTGCGGCGCGCGATTCGCGCGCGGGTGATGTTCGAGGCGTTGTGCGAGAACTCATCTGACTTTATCGCCTTCTCTGACGAGTCCGGCACGCCAATCTACGTCAACCCGGCAGGAAAGGCGTTGGTCGGTTTGAAAATGGATTACCCGGTCCAGTCAACTTCGATCCCGGATTATTACCCGGAAAAGTTGAAGGACTTCGAGCGAGATGTGATCCAGAAGTCCATGGCCCGGCACGGAAGATGGCAGGGCGAGACACAATTGATCCGCTGGACGGACAAAACAACAATTGATGTCTCCCAGAGTCGATTCAACATAATGGATCCGGAAGACGGGCGTTTTCTGGGGATCGGGACCATTGTCCGGGACATTTCGGAACTGAAAGCCTCAGCTGCCCGGGCGGAGGCCGCGAATAACGCGAAAAGTGACTTTCTCGCCATGATGAGCCATGAGATCCGTACCCCTCTTGGTGTCATTCTGGGGTACGCGGACATGCTGTTCAGGGATGCCACAAGGAGAGAAGACCGCGAACTGTTCGCCGATGCCATCCGCCGAAACGGCAAGCATCTCCTGGCGCTGCTCAACGACATCCTCGATTTGACGAAAGTCGAGTCCGGCCGGATGGAACTTGTCCTGAAGCCTGTCAACCTTCCCGGCGTTTTGCGGGAACTTCAGTCGTTCTATCTGGCGCAGGCTCTTTCGAAGGGCCTTGAACTCGAATTCAACATCCTGGGTAAAATTCCCTCGGAAATCGTGTCAGATGAAATCCGTTTGCGGCAGGTATTGATCAACATCATCGGAAACGCGTTGAAGTTCACCGCGACAGGCAAGGTGACTGTTGATGTCAGTTCACATGGTGACTCTTCTCAATCGCGCCAATGCGATATCTTGATCCGGGTGACAGACACCGGTTGTGGGATTTCAGCGGCGGATCAGAAAAAGCTGTTCCAAAGTTTCGTGCAGGCGGGGCCTTACATCCAGAGGAAATTCGGCGGAACCGGCCTTGGCCTGGCCCTCGCGCGAAATCTCGTGCGTAAACTTGGTGGCGACTTGACACTCATCCAGTCTGCCCCGAACGCGGGAAGTGTTTTCGAAATTCGATTCTCGACCGAGAGGACCGCGCAGTCGATGGATTGTGACAACCAGGAATTCAAACGCATGGTCGTCACGGCGCGGGATGAGGGCAAACGATCGCTCGATGCCAGGGAAGCCAAATCAAACTTGCCCGTTCATTTGATGGGCCTCAAGATCCTCCTGGTGGAGGATTTCGAGGATAACCAGATCATGATGAAGATGATGTTGGAGGAGGCAGGTGCCATTGTTGATGTCGCGCAAAACGGGGCGGACGCGGTCCGCATGGCCCTTGGGGGATCCTACGACGCGGTGCTGATGGACATTCAGATGCCTGTCATGAATGGATATGACGCGACCGTTGAACTCCGCGACTGCGGTTTCGACAAACCAATCATCGCTCTCACAGCCAGCGCCATGAAAGGCGAATTGGAACGATGCCTTGGCGCCGGGTGCACCAATTTCATCTCGAAACCGGTACAAAGTGATGAGCTCATCGAGATGGTGGCGCGATATGTGCCGGGCCGCTCCAGAAACGGGGAGGTGCCGGAACACGGCGCGCCGTTGGCCCCGAAACTGCCCACGGCAGTCATTCGTCCCCGGATCTCAATAGACGATCCGACGTGGCCAGGTGTGCGAATGATCGTCTCCCGGCTGCCGGTCCATGTCGCGAAATTGAAGGAACGGCTCGCGAAGGACGAATGGCTCGAACTACAGCGCATGGCACATCAGATCCGTGGGCTTGGTGGTACCATCGGACTGCCCGAGGTTTCGGATTTGGCGGCGAAAATTGAGGACGAAATCAAGTCAGGGACGTCGGATAAAGCTACTTTGGGCGGATTGGTTCGACAGATGGACGAACTTGTGAATCGAATCCGGGATTGAGCGTTCCGGGGCCTTGGCATGCTTCCTGCTCTGCGCGGGTCGCCATGGTCAAGTCCGCTTACAATTTGCTGCATCGTCTCGCGTCAGTGGCGGCTGTCATTTTTCTGCTCGTGATGAATCGTGGCGTCGCGTCGACGTCGGACGTGAGGCGATGCGCGGGGCTTTATTACGATTACCCCGGTGTCGCGGATAAGCGACATGTCGTCGGACAGATACACGCCCTTTTGTTGCAGAATCTGATCGGCCACTTCCCGGACTGGACACCCAGGTCCATGCCCGTTGAGGATTACCGTCCCGGCGATCTTGATGAATGTCCGGTGAATTTCTACTTCGGGACGTTCTACGACAACAAGATCCCGCCCGCATTCGTGGATGACGCCCGGGCGACCCGGTCGACTGTGGTCTGGATGGGGTATAACACATGGCAACTTGGCGAGGCTTATTTGAACGCCTCCGCGGGAATTTCGTTTACAGGACTTTCCAAACTGGACCCTGAACACAAGGACGCGGGCGGGTTCCCTGGATTCTACCGGAACAACCGTTACCGCGGGGAAGTCTTCACGAAATTCGCCGGTTGGAACCCTGCTGATCCGAAACATCTCCTTGCCGCGTGGGAATTGAACCTCTTCAAGGTGGTGAATCCTGACGTCGCAGAGGTCGTGGCGACAGCCGAGCACTCGACGGATTTCTCTCCGGCGAATCATTCGCGCCCGTGGGCGATTCGCTCGGGTGGCCGGCGTTGGTTTCTCGCAGAGAGCCCGTTTGCCTTCATGGAGGAAGACGACCGTTACCTGATCATGGCGGACTTGCTGTTTGACATCCTGGGCGAAAAGCCGCGGCGGGCCGATAAAAACAAGCCCGCGTTGATCCGGATCGAGGATGTCACGCCGGCAATGGAACCATGGCTGGTCCGGGAACTGACCCGGGCATTGTCGGAGGAGAATGTTCCCTTCGCGATTTCGACGGTTCCAATATTCACGGACCCTTTGTCGTCGGTTTCAGAACTTGCCGAGGATTCTTTCGTGCCGATGACGGCAAGGCCTACGATGGCGGCGTTACTCCGCGACAAAGTCAAGGGCGGCGCGAGCATCATTTTTCATGGCGTGACGCACCAGTCGGGGCGCGAGCGCAATCCCTTCAGTGGATGTTCAGGCGATGATTTCGAGTTCTGGGACAGGACCCGGAACCAACCGGTCCAGGGCGACAGCGCGGCATTCGTGATCAACCGGCTCGAGACTGGGCTGAAGGTACTTCGTGACTCCGGCTTGCGGCCCGTTGCCTGGCTGACGCCTCATTACCAGGCCTCGCCGCTCGATTATGTCCTTTTTGGCCAGCTGTTTCGATGGAACATCGGGCGCGTGATCTATTTTCCCTCAAAAGTCGTCCTCCCGCCCGCGATTCCCGAGACGTTGGGGATGGATGTCGCTGGGCGTAGAACTGATCTTGGAACTGATCTTGGAACTGATCTTGGCGCTGGTTTTGTCGCGGATTATGGCGCGCGGGGGCAGCGACTTGCTTACGCGCGCGAAGCCGTTATCGAAGTAGCGCCGGGCATGTTGCCAAACGGGCAATTCTTTCCATACGAGATCTACCGGGACGTCTACGGGCAGCGAGTCATTCCGGAAAACCTTGGCAATTTGCAGCCATACTTGAACCATCAAGTCCTGAAGTCCCGGACCGTGGAACAGATCCTGGCTTCCGCGCGGCGAAACCTCGTCCTTCGTGACACGTGGGCATCCCTTTTCGTCCATCCCTTGATGATCCTCGCGCGGGGAGAATCAGGAACCGGCAGGTTTTCGGGTGACACATCAGAGATCCGGCGTCTGGTTCGTGAGATCAAGGCGATGGGCTATGAATTCATAAATCTGGGTGAGTGGATTGAACATCATGCAGGATCAAATCACGATGTCTCCGATCGTTACATCCCGACCATGCGGTGAGATTCCGCGCCTGTCGTTGCTGTTCGCGTTGGCTTTGGCCTTTGCGGTGGCGTTCATGTGCGACGGGGTCCTGGCGTCTGATGCCGCTCCCGCGCCGCCGACACCGGGAGAAGTCCTCACGCAGTCCGCGGATGGTCCCGCGGAGATGATCCGCGTGATATCCAGCCTTGAACCGGCGATCGCGGAAATCCCGGATAAAAATACTCTTTATGGATATTTGTTGACGTTGCCGGAACTGCGGCGCCTTGCCGAAAGTTATGATTTCCAGTCTTTTGGAACCAGCCCGGTCGACCCGTTGGCCGCGAGATTGACCCGTGCCGCCGCGAAATGGATCAATCTTCTCGAGGACAATCAGGAAGTTATCGACGTGTTCCTGCGGTTTGGCAACGACCAGACCCGTTACAGCGTGGGTGAGGAGCAGACTGCCCACGTCATCGTTGAGAAGGACGTCGCGAAGCTGCTCATTTGGAACAAGAAGGCCCGCGCCGCGTTGCTCACCCTGCGCGGCATGAAGACCCAAGTCTACGTCACGGAATCGTACGAGCGCATTCAGGGTGTCGTCGTAGCGCAGGTTTTCGGACAGATGATGACGCTAAGTGCCGCGCAGGTTCAGGAATTGATCTCGAACCTCGATTCCAGGTCAGCCGTGGACGAGTTGATCGGAAAAACGGCGACCATTCTCGTGGCGGCGAAGACCGATGCCGAGATAAACCGGCTGCTTGAGATTGCCGTCGGGCTCAACAAGCAAGCCGGCGTTCTCAACAACGCCGGAAACAAAGTCATCGCTGACGCGATTTCCGGGCCCGCCGCGAATTTTTGCGCGGAAATCATCGTCCGGGTCGCCTCGATGGGACTGGTTCCCGATCTCGCGTTCGCCACCAGGATTCCCGAGGCCCTGGGCGCCATCCAGACGGCGACCGTGGCGGGACGGGTCGCCGGTCTCAAGTTCGCCTTGATCCAGGA
>CAWUNT010000108.1:0-7003 GCA_963923405.1 uncultured bacterium
TCATAACCTGCTGCCGCGCGCTCAAGGATTCCCTGTTTGGCCTGGATCTGGCTCTCAACAGACCGTCCGGTCAGGATCTTCGCGGCCATGAACTGCTGGAACCCGGTCTCCACCTGGGCAAACAGTGTTGCGGCGAGTTCCTGACGGGCCTGGATCGCGGGCGGAGCGTCCTTCTTCGCCAAATTGACCCTGAGCCGGTCCAATTCGTACCTGCCTGCGGGATCTTTCAAGTGGATCGCGAGGATCTTGGCCTTCCTCACCATCGCGAGAGCCTGCGTGTCCGGGTCGATCCCTTTCATCCCGGCAAGGGCGGCCAGGGTGGTCGCTGCTTCCATGAACCTTTCACGACGTTCCTGGACAGACGCCAGTTCCATCGTCGCCTCACGGGCGATCTCATTGGCGGAATGCATCCGGCGGATTTCTGTCAGCAACGATTCAGCGATGTCGAGGCGTCCGATGGCCTTTTGCAGGATCGCGGCGTTGTACAGAGCGGTCGCGCTGCGCTTGTCGGACGGGAACTTGTTGCCAAGTTCCGCGTACCATTTTGCCGCGGCGCCCAGGTCTGCCAGTGCCTCGTACCCGTCGCCCAGTCGCGCCATCGCGTCCGGACGAAGTGTCGATTTCGGATAGGCCTCGATCAGTTTCTTCGCGGTCTCCATGGAGTCCTCAAGCAACGACGCCTTCTCCTGGTTCAACGAAGCATTGAAAAGGGCGCGGTCGGCGCTCTGGTCAGCAGGGAACTCCCGTTGAAACGCGAGGAAATCCGTCGCGGCCTTCGCGTATTCGCCGGATTTCTCGAAGGCAGAACCACGGTTGAACAGGGCCTGCGAGTACAGGCTGTTGCGTGTTGCCTGGATGTTGGCATCGGCCTTGAATTCAGGGATACCATCGATGCGCTTCGCCCAGGCGATCACGTCCGTCCACTGGGCTTTTTCAAAGTGGAACGCGATGATGATTTTCGCCGAGGCCTTGCCTTGCTGGGTCGCAGGAATTGCCTTGACGATCTCCTCGAATCTCTTCAACGCGACATCATAATGTCCGTGGTCGAAATAAATCTGCGCCACGCTGAAGCGCATTGGATAGCCTTCCGCGTCCCCTGGCAGAAGGCGTGAGTAGTCGTCCATGTACTTGATGAGCGTGACTTTCTCGCGCGGAATATCGAATTCCTTCGTGGCCTTGCCGGCTGGTGGCAGGGCGTCGAATTTCTTTTCCTCAACGAACTTGTTCATCGCCGCGACCGCGTTCAACGCCGCCGCGCGCTTGAACTTTCCATCCTTGGGACGGCTGTTGGCCACAATCGAGTAGTTGGCGGCCGACGGCTCGAGGCGCTTCTGGTCAAACTGGATCTCCGCCAGGTAGAAACGAATTTCATAGGCCGCGTCTGATTGCGGGAAGTTTTGCAGATAAGTCTCATAGATGCTGGCCGCCAGCGCGACCATTGCCGGGTTCTTCGATTTCTGGCCGCGGTTGTGATACAGGGTGCCCCAGCGGTGCAAGAGTTTCTCGGTTCTCGTCGCTGCGTTCTTCACGAGACTGGCGTTTTCCGCGTTCGCGGCAGTCCATTTCGTGTTTCCGGTGAACAGGGCCGGCATGGCTCGAAGTTTCGCGGTGGCCTCGGCCTCGCGGCCGGACGTGTCATAAAGCTCGATAAGGGTCGCATGGATCTCTGGCGTCGACGGGCGCGAGGGCGCTTCACGGACGAGGCGCTCATAGACCTCGATGGACTTGGCTTGCTTGCCTTGCTCGGCATAGATCCCGCCAAGCCTTTCCAGCATCGCGTAGAAGGCCCCTTCCTCGCCGATGGTGCGGAAATACTTCCATGCCCCGTCCACGTCCTCGGTCTCAGCCCAGACCATGACCAGGTCCTTCAGGGATTCCTTGCGCAAGTCCAGGTTGCCCTTGCGCGCGGGAGATGTTGCCAGCTTGATGACCAGCTTGAAGGCGGTGATTGATTTCTTGTAGTAGTCCTCCGACTGTTGCGGATCGACGGAAGCAGAGTTGTAGTAGGCCCATCCGAGCTTGTAGACCGCGTACGGATATGCCGGATGGTCCTTGTACTGCATGCAGGCTTTGTAGCTTTGCATCGCCTTTGGCATGTTGTTCTTGTCGAAGTAAAGTTCTCCAAGCGCGAGCTGCGCGTCCGGCACGAACTGCGACTTGGGCCACGATTTGATCAGTTGGTTGAAATACGATTCGGCGTTGTCGTCACCAAGTCGTCCGAGAGCCTTGGCGAGAGCGAAGAGCGCGGAATCTGTCCGGGGGTGGCGCGGATACTCGGAGACAAGGCGCCGGAATGCCATCGCCGCCTTGGTAAGCTCCGCGTTGGCGATCTTGTATGTCAGTCTGGGTTCCGCTCCCCTGGTTTTTTCCGGCTTGGCCTGCCAGTCGGCGTAGGCCCTGGAGAATGCCTCTGCCTCGAGGTCGCGGATGTAGTCGTGGCGCTCGACGTAGAGTTCTCCGAGGCGCAGGATGAGCTCGAAATTCCTTCCGGACTTGTCCTTGCGGTCCCCAAGGAGTTTTTTGATTGAGGCGATCGTCTTGACGCGGATCTCGTCGGCCTTGCGCAGGTCGGCCCTGCTGGATCCACCACGGTCGTTGCTGAAGTAATCAGCGTAGTCCTCAAGGGTCGGCGCCGCCGCGCTTCCGCGAGCCTTGCCTTTCTGCGCCGATGCGGCGGTCTGGATCACCAGGTTGCTGCTGCGAGGCGCGCGCATTCCCAGGGCTTGTGTCTGTCCCTTCGCGGCGAACCCGCCCACGGGGCTGGCGAGCAGCGCAAGGCCTGAGACCACCGAGACCAAATACGGCGAGATGCTGATCCTGGTATTCATGGTTCCATCCTCTAAAAGCACTTCCAAAAATCACTTACAAAAATCACTTTTTGCAGGCGGCCTTGGCCGGGTCTATGTAGAACCCGACTTCGTCCCACCAATATTCATGCTTGTTGTCCGGGGCCCAGGCGAGCACTCGCTGCCCCCAGCCTGCCGGTCTTTTGCCCGCCTTGGCGCGGCCGGTGAACTTTTCCGAGCTGAGATGCTCTTTGCCGAGAATCTTGTCCTTCTCGCTGGTCAGGAGCTCTACATAGAGAAAATCCGCCTGAGCCCTTAATTGATCATACTTTGTCCGGAGGTCACCCAGGGCCAGTATGAATTTTTTTCCCGTCTCGTCCCGCAGTACCCGGAAATGATTGCCGAGAAGTGCAGAGGCCATTTCTTTCGCTTCCCCGGATTCGTCCAGTTTTCCGTCCTCGATCATCGCGATTTCCCTGGATGTCTGGGTCAACGCCGCGCGCAAAGACGTCATGCGGTCCGAAGTGGCGGCCGTCAGCAGGATGTTGCGCGGGATACCAAGGGAGTCACCACTGACTCCCGCGCTCAGATTCTCGAACAAGTCCCATGCGGACGCGGGGTTCAATTGCTGGCGCGCGAGGAAATTCTCAAGCTGGTCCATCGGGCCCGAGTGGCGCGCGATGAATTCCTGCAGGGCGTTGTCACTGTCGCGATACAGGCACATCCAGTAAAGGATGATGGATCGCAGCAACGGCGCCTCGGGGTTGAACTGGTCCCGGAAAAACGGGCTTTCCGCGCCGTGAATGGCGCCAAGCGCGTGATTCGGGAAACCAGCCATGAAAAACGCCCAGGACTGCTCAAAGAGCGCGACCGGGAACATTTGCCCGTTGCGCGAGACGGTCCGGTACACCGCGGCTGCCGACTGGAATTTCTTCTGTTCGTACCAAAGCCGGCCGAGCGCCAGTTTCGTGATGTCCTCGAGGTCAGGTGCCGGTGATGGTTTCGCGTCCAGCACTTCCTTGAACAGGGCCTCCGCGTCCGCGAGGCGCTTGCTCTTGTATGCCATCACTCCCAACTGGTATCTGGCGCGAAGATAGTTGCGATCGCCCTTCCTCACCGCGGCGAAATGCGTGGCCGCGGACTGGTTGTCTCCCCGGTCGATGTCCGCGAGGCCGCTGTACCACTCCCAGTCGCGGGCCTCTTCGGGATCGTTGATCCGGGTGGAAACTTCCTTTGCCGCGTATATCGCCCCGGAATTTGCCGCGAGGCGGTTCGCGAGACGCAGCAGTTTTCCCCGGTCCGCGGCCGATAGAGCCGGGTTTTCAAGGGCCTTTGATATCCCCAGCAACGGCAGTACACGGAAACCGGCGGCCTGCGACTTCCATGCGACCTGTGTCCATGGATCGCGGACTTGTTCCTTTTTAACCGCGGTTGTACCCGCCAACGCGGCCCCTGCCAGGTTGACGGCCAGGCTGGCACCCACAACAAAAGTCGTTGCCGGCGTCAGGGGCCTCATTGCGATTTTCAGCGTGCGCATCATCCGGGTCATCACTCCTAGAAGAACAGGTAACTGGCGCCGATATCGACGGCCCAGCTGTTGCGACGGTGTTTCTCGTCAGCACGCATCTCGTCAAACATCCGGTTGCGGAAATCCAGTCGCAGCGAAAATGAGTCGTACAGGTAGAGTCGCTGGCCACCGCCGATGATGATCGCGTCCTTCGCGCCCTGGTCCGTCTCCACGCGGGAAAGGCCGGCCGTAAGGTAAACGTCCGTGTAAACAATCATCTGGTCGAACAGGTTGAGCTTTCCATAGAACGGGGCCGCGACGGCAGCGATGTCGCGCATCCCGTGGATGGCATTGACATCAGGGTCTGGCGTCACAATCGAGTCGGGATTGGTCGCGTCACCCTGCAGCGGCCGGTAACGCAACTGGTTGAGGGCCTTGCGATCCGCGGAGTCCGAGACTTGCGTACTGACCCACTGGGTCTCAACTCCAACCCATTCCCCGATAAACATCCCCAGCCGGTAACCGGTGGCGACGGTGGATGTGTAGGACTCATTGAGGATCGTCCCGGTCATGAACCCGACCTCTGGACGCAATGATTTCAGGAAGAACCGGTTTTGCAGTACCGAGACCGGCCGTGGTGCCGCCGCGGGCTTGAATGTCGCGGGAGTGATATCAAGCGTTTCCGCGCATGCTGTCGATTCGACGCGCAGCGCGATCGCCAATGTTGAAATCACCATCAGCTTCTTGAAGCCGGTCATCATGGTTCGTTCCTCTATACTGGCGGACTTCATGGTCCGACAGGCAAGAGGGTTTTCGGAGGCGGTGTTGGCGGCTTTAGCCTCCGCCGGGGAAACCGGGAACCCGGCGATAGCAGTGCGGAATCCGGGGCGGCGTCAACCGTTTGACGAAATCAGTTTTTCCCGTGCTCGGCGGAGGTCCTGATTTCAGCCAGCAATTGCTCGATTCGATCCAGCTTGATCACGTAGGTCGCGCCGCAAAACTGGCATTTTGCCTCGATGTCCTTGCGGGCTTTTACCATTTCATCAATTTCGTGTCCGCCGAGCAGTGCCAACGAGCGCTCGAGGCGGCTTTGGGAACAGCGGCAGCGGAACTTCAGGTCATGAATCATTTCACTGGAGACGAGTGGAATTTTCCCCGTGTACAGCCGCAGCAGATCTTCGGCGCTCTGCGCGTTCTCGATTTGGCTGGACAGGGCCGGGGCTTTCGCGGCGAGTTCTTCCAGCCGGTTGATCAACGCCTCGTTGGGTCCCGCCATTCCCGCGGAAGCCGGCGCGTGATCGGGTTGCGGCATCAGTTCAATCATGCCCCCGCCACTGCATTGGACAGAACCATCCGGGGCCAGCAACACGCCGAGACTGATGAGCGACGGAATTTGCGCGGATTGCTCGAGGTACCACGCGAGATCCTGGCCGATCTGGCTCGTGACCAATGGAACGGTGCTGACGCGAGGTTGCTTTTCGAATGGGACGGAACGGACAACGGTCAAGACACCCTTGCCGAGCGCGTCGGCGACGTCAAGGCGGGCGCCCGTGTCTTGTTGCTGGCGCACGACATCAACTTGCGGGTTGCCGCACCACGCGCGCAGTTCGCCTTCATATGTTGCCTCGGCAAAAATCCCGCCTATCGGTCCGTCGCCATTGAAGTGAAGGCCGATCTGCTGGTTCTCCGCCATGTGGGCCGCCAGCAGCGCCGCGCCAGTCAGCGCGCGGCTGAGTCCGACGCTCGCCGACGGGGTGCTCTGCAGTTGTCCGCAGATTTTGCGGGAGGCGCGGGTGGTGATAACCACCGCCGCGCGCAACGTCAGGTCGGTCGAATAGAAACGGTAAACCCGGTCAATCTCAGAAAAAGACTTCAAACGTTTTCCTCGCCAATGTCTTCGAACCACAAACCGGGTCGCTCGCGGATCAGAAGATCCATGAGCGCCTTGCATTCCTCGTCGTCACGAATGTCAAGTTCAACGCCCCGGCTGCGAAGGTATGACTCAGGTCCCTGAAACGACTTGTTCTCGCCGATGACAATCCGCGGGATCTTGTACAACAGCGAAGCCCCGCTGCACATGTCACACGGAGACAATGTGGAGTAAAGGGTCGCGCGCCGGTAGTCTTCCGGTTTCAGGCGTCCGGCGGCCTCAAGGCAGTCCATCTCGGCGTGCAGGATCGCGCTGCCATTCTGTACCCGGCGATTGTGCCCCCGGGCGACAATCTTTCCGTCAATCACCAGCACACTGCCGATCGGGATTCCGCCCTCTGCCAATCCCTTTCGGGCTTCCTCGATCGCGGCTGCCAAAAACGGGTCGCGTGTCATTTGATTACTCCCGGGCGTAGTCTCAAGAAATCAAACGGTACACGTGCGTCGCCAGTCAGCGCAAGGTCCGCGAGCAATTCACCAATCACTGTCGCGAACTTGAAACCGTGTCCTGAGAATCCGGCAGCGAAGAACACATTCTGGCTGCGGCTGCCGTCAGGAAGCGGCCATGCGTCGATGATGAAATGCTCGTCCGGGGACATCGTGTAAATGCATGGTTTTGCCTTGATCGATCGCGGCTGCGGCATGCCTTTGAGGCGCGCTGAGAGGAATTCGGTCAGGGCCCCCAGGTCAGGATCCGCGTCGCTGCGGTCCATGAATTCCGGGTCGTCAAAGCGCGTACCGTGCGAGTGCTGTCTCTTATACACATCTGACGCTGCCGACG
>CAWUNT010000109.1:0-7001 GCA_963923405.1 uncultured bacterium
GGAATTACGACATGCTGGGTTCCTGGCCCCTCGCCGTCACCGCCTACAACCACGGGGTCGGCGGCCTCAAAAGGGCCGTACGCGCCACAGGCCGCAACGATCTGGGCTGGCTGGTTCAAAACTACTCCAACCCGCAATTCCAGTTCGCCTCGAAAAACTTCTTTTGCGGGTTCCTGGCCATCCTCGCGACCCTGCAGGAAACCGAAAAGCTGTTCCCTGACGTCGATGTGGCAAAGCCAGTCGAATTCAGAACCGTGAAACTCACGCAAGCCCAGACTCTCAAAGCCGCCTCCAAGGCTCACGGCGCGACTGTTGATGAATTGCTCGCTCTCAACCGCGATATCCAACGCAGTTACGCCAAATCGGGCGGCACCTTGCCCCGCGGTTACGTACTGAAGATCCCCGCCGCGACTCCGGTCCAGGTGGTCGAGGCGGCACACTGATGAGCACCCGCGGCAAGGCAGCGCTGTTGATCGCGACAATCCTGGCTCCGGCGAATTTCGCATGCAGCCAGGAAGAGATCGGCAGGATTGTCAACGGCCGCCGCGAGGCGCCACGAATTGTGCGCACCATTGACAGTCAGGACGCGAACCTGTCGATGATGAAGGTCTATCTCGACCTCAGCGCGAATGGCCTGACCGTACGGGTCTACAACGTTCCAAAAGACGCTGAACTTTTCTGCGCGATCGATGACCGGGAACCAACGCCTTGCCACCACGGCGACCGTTTTGACCGCCCCATGCCGGGGGATCACGTCATGACCGTGAAGGCACGAAACAATGGCAAGACCATTGACTCCGCGATCACGAAGTTCACCGTTTCCCCCGATGCGACTGGCGAGGAGACCATCGGGTCCAGCGACCGTCTCCATCCGTTGGCGTTGCAGGTCACCAATCCAGGATTCAAGAATGGCGCGCCCGTCACGGCGTCCCGCGCGTTCACGATCAACTTCTCTTTCCCGCAGACGCCGCCCTGCGAAAAACCTGTCCTTCGATGCGCGATGGATTCGACCTCGGGCCTCTGGTCTCTTTGCGACCAGCGTGAACGCCGCAAGATCATACCCGCGGCGCTCATGGCCAACGGGGCTCAATCCGTCTTCGCCCAGGCAAGTTGCGGCGACTTGACCGGACCCGTCTTGAAAGTGCAGTGGTACGGTGTTCCGGACGACTACCAGCCCCTCATGGCCCAGGCAGAAAGGGCGGAAGTCACGGCGGGCGGTCATCTCTCACTGTCGCTCATCCGGGACCCTGACTGCGCGTCAGGCGTGGTGCTCTGGGAGTGCCGCTCGGCCGGCACCTCTGATTCATGGGATTCCTGCGCGCCCGGCGGGCGCCTCGATGGTTCAACGGCGAACCGCTATGACGGTTTCCGCGCCGTTTGCGGCGGTCAACGGGGCCCCGCGTCTCCCCTATAATTAGATTCATGATATCAGTTACTTGAAGTATGTCCGGGACCCCTGAACTCAGGTAAGGCACGGGACGGTCGATAGCCTCTGAAGAAGGCCAGTGAACGTCCGACAGCGGATTTCCGCGAAGGTGCCCGATGACCAGTGATCCGGTCCGCGAGCTGTTGCTCCAGGCAAACAAGCTGATTTTTGTGAAGGCTTACGACGAAGCCGAAGTCGTGCTGGACCAGATTGTCAATAGCGCGGAAGGTCGCCTCGACATCCTCGTCCATTTGCGCCGCATCGAGCTCGCGCAAATGCTCGGGACTCTGCAAGAACTCCGGCAATCACTGCACGCGAACTTTGGCGGCGCGATCACGCCCGATCCCGCCGCGCCCGTCACGCCGGAAGAAGGCGACGCGTTTCGCATCATCCTCGCGCTGGTCGACCAGCACAGCGGCGTGCAGACCCCGTCTGAGGCAATGACCTGTTTCCAGGAACTGCTGAAAACACAGAAGGCGCATCCATCGATTCATTACGGACTGGGTTTCGCCCTGGAAGGCCTGGGTAACCAGGATCGCGCCATCTGGCATTACGAGCAGTCCATCCAACTCGATCCAGAGTGGTATCCGAGTTATTTCGCGTTGAGCCAGTTGCACTACCAGAAAAACGACGAGCGCCGCGGTGACGCGTTTTTCTTCCAGTTCGAGCAGGCGGCCCCGTTCAACGTTTACGGCAATTTCGAGACGCACCGGAAACTGTACGTTGATTTCCTGGACGAAGGCGAGATGGACAAGGCCGCCGAGTCGGTCCTGTCACTGTCCGCGTGGTGGCGTGAAAACCGTGGACGCACGCCGGAAGAAATCCAGGTGTTTGAGTCCTTTGCCATCGGCAAGATCGCGCAGGTCCGGGGAGACGAAGAGGAGTTCCAGCGCCGTTTCACGGCGGCAAAGCAGCTTGCCGGTTCCATGATGGAATCCGGAGACACCGAGGAGAATACCCTCTATTTTGTCGCCAAGACGGCCGACGAATTCAACGAGCCGGAAGTTGCGTTCGAGGTTTACCGGCACGTCCTTCGTCGTAACGACTGCAACCCTAAACTGGTGCAAAGAATCGGCGGGCAATTTCTCTCGGCCGGCGAGCCACGACTGGCCTGCAGCTTGTTTGAGGACGCGTACAACACCCTGCCCGACAGCCCCGAGATTCGCTTCTGCCTTCTGGTGGGACGGCTGAAACTGGCCGGCGTCAACGTCGAGGAATACCTGATCGCGCGTGAACGCCTCAAGCAAGTCGTCGATACGAATGGCGACCGCGTGGAGACTCTTTCCTTGTTGCACAACCTCATGGCCCGGTTCCAGGAAGACCCGGATGTCCTGGGGCATGTCGCGGATGTTTACCTGAAACTTGGTCACGCGACGAAGGCGGCGCAATATTACGAGAAAATGTATTTGCTGGATGGCAGGGCCAGGGCGACCGCGATCAAGTACGCCGGGTTTGTCATGCAAAACGGCGATCCCGACGAGGCCATGCGGATCCTCGACAAGATCGCGGTGGAAAACTCCGAGTCGCACTCGGAAAAGCCAGAGATCTACTGGCTGAAAGCCAATTATTTCGCCCGTAAAATGGATTTCAAGTCGTCAACGGCGATCCTTCAACAAGCGCTGCGCCTGGATCCCTGGAATGTCTCGTATTTGTTGCAGTTGAGCATCAACCTGCAGGAGACCATGCGCGCCAGGGAGCCCGGGGAAGGGCCCGCCGCCGGACACGATCTGGACCAGGACGTGTTGCAGGATCCCGCCCTGGTCGCGCTGAGCGCCGGAGGCGAGGCGACCATAAACTGGGAAGATTTCGATCGCAGGACGCGCTTGATCGAGAAAGCGCACGCGAATGATCTGGCTTACGCGCGGCGCAAGTTGCGATTTCTCTACAGCAACGGAAACGATGAGTGCCTGGTTGAACTGATCAAGACAGCGTGCCGCCACAACGCGGAGATCGCGACATACGAGTTGATGCGCCTTTTGAACACGAATTACGACAGTCCGAACCTTTACTGGGCGCTGGGTTTGCTGTTCAAGGAACTTTGGCAACTCGAGACTGCCGGGATGTGGCTGGAGCAAGCGCTGATCAACCCGCACCTTGGGGACCTGACGCGCCGGCGCGCGTTGCTTGAGCTCGCGGACTGCTATATCTGGCGCAACACAAACCTGAAAAAAGCCATCGAGTACGCGAAACTCGCGATTGAAATGGGTGAACGCGCCAATGGACGCGCCATCACGGTCCTCGCGCACGCCTATCTCAAGCAAGGCAACATCCGGCAGGCGCAGACATACCTGGAACAAGTCGACCGGGAGCGCGACATAGAGGCGGTGTTCCTGCTGGGACTGCTGCACTATCGCAACGGATCGCGCCGGGACGCGAACCAGATCTGGAAACCCCTCATCACAGTCCGCAGCGAAAGCCTGCGATTCCACAACATCAAGCAAGAGATCCTGCGCTATTATTTCGAGGGTTCCCCGTACCTCAAAGGCGATGGCACCCAGAATGTCAGCTGATTATTTTTTGCGCAGAATTTAGCTTCATGATGCCCCGCAACATGTCACTGGTTGGCTACCCGGCCAATTAGGGGTTGACATCGTTCAGGCCGTATCTAAAATCGGAACCAGAAAAATCGAAGTCTGAAGAATCCCACCACGCACGGATGCGGGGTGAACCAACAGGTAACGCAAAACAGACGTGGCCGGCCGGTGGTGCATGGTCGACGTCAGGATGCTGAACACAGGAGACTGCCTTGAAATCCATCGACAAGGTTTCCGGTAACAAGTCCACCGCAAAGACCATCGATCAGCAAACGCTGAACAACCTCTCCAATCATTGTTCCCACTGCCAGTCGGACACAAAGTCGCGACGCAGGGATTTCTCAGAGCAAACCTGGACCGTCCTCATGGTCTGGGGCGAGATCGACGCCAAGACCGCCGATCAACCGCTTTGCGAGCCATGCTACAACGAACTGCGCGAAGTCCTGATCGACCGCACTGACGAAATCGAGAAGGCGTTGGCAGATCACGCGGCAGGCATCAAGCCGGCAGCCACCAAGGCTGGAAACGCCAAGCCAGTCGGCACGAAACCGGCCCCGGGAAAAAACAAGAAATCTGAAAAACGCGCCGGCTGAGGCAAGCTCAACCATCGCGTCTTTTTGATTTTGGAATTTTTGAAACACGCCGCCTTTTGCCAATGAATCAGGAGACCCGCGTCCAGCGGGTCTTTTTTTTTGACATCCCGGTTTAAGGCCATGCCCGAATTGCTCCGATCGAAACCATATCCGACTTTTCCGCAGGAGCATCCGGATGAATCCACTCGTGCAATCATTCGTCGACAGTTACCCGGAATCAACGATCAAGGCACTGCATTCCCAGGCTGGTTTCAAGGACTATGCCGCATGCCTGGTACCGCTGTGGAACGGCCAGCACGCCAAGGCGATTGACGAGGCGTCAGCCATCATCAGCGCGAATCCAGACCATCCGATGCGCTTTCAAGTGTACCGGCTGTGGATCGAGGCCCTCGCAGGCTCTGGCGAGAAACTCTCCCTCCACGCGCTGCAGGAACACCTGCTCATGCGTGGCGAAGCGGCTCCGGAAGACCGCGTGACGTATATGGCGCTGCGTGGTCTCATCCACATGGAACTTGACCGTACCCATGCCGCCCGCCTGATGCTGCGCGCGATTTCTGGCGAGACGGAAAATCCGTGGGCGATGGAACTCAACGAGGCCGTTCTGAACCGCGACATCAACCCGGTCGAGCTGCCCGCCCTGATCCAGATGAGCAAGCCGTTCGCCGATTATGTCGTGTGGCAAAATCTGGTCCGCACCTTCGCAGGCATGAACCAGCGTCACCGCGCCGAGCCATGCCTCGATATCATTGATCGCCTTTTCACCGGCAACCCACTGCGGGACGTTTGCTATTTCCACTGGACCAGCGAGCTCGCCGACTGGGCCTCGGCCCTCGAGCACGCGACCCATCTTGCCACGACGTTCCAGGAACACCCCGACTTCGGCTTCTACGCGGCGCACGCGGCCTATAAAATGAACCGGTTCAACCAGGCCGTCGTCACGCTCGAGGCCTCGAAAGGCCTCAACCTTGAGACGGATCCCGACGCCTCGCTGTTGCATGGTCAGGCACTCAAGCAAATTGGCATGCAGAAGCATGACGCCGGCGTGCTGGAACGCGCGAGGAAAAGCCTGACGCGCGCCAGCAAACTGTTGAGCCGCGAAGGCGTCAGCCCGATGGTTCCGGAGATGCTGGTCAATGAGATCAACGAGTTCATGAACGAGATCTCGCCCGGCACAGGCAGTGAATCCCCGGAAACGGCATCGCTGTTCCGCCCGACGAGCGCGTGGCTGGTGAAACTCTCGGCCCGGCGTTACCAGGAATTGCGTACCAGCCGGGAATCCAGCATTGAACGCCTCGTTCGCCCACTCGGTCCTGATGCCCGTCCCGGGGACCTGTGTTTCTTCGCGGTCGACGAGAACGGCAACGCCAGCGACCGCACCTGGAAAATCGCAGCTATTTACACGGTCGATTCGGACCCGGTCTGGCACCCCTACTGGCGCCATCAATCGGCGCTGCAGTTGATCCATCTGCCCAAAAAATTGATCTCGGTTGACGTCAAGATGGTCGATGTCCCTGTTGCCCCCAAAGGCAAGGCTGCGGCGAAGGCCTCAAAAGCCAGCAGACTGCCGAAAGACCATCCGCTGCGCTTCGGTGTTTACCAGCTCGAGGAGGGCGCGCTCGACTTGATCCAGGAAGCGATCAAGCAGCATCAGCAAGGAGAGTCCCAGGATTCGCGCGACCACAAGAAAAACCATATGGGCCACAAGGCGGTGTGAACCATGAATCTGACTCGATTCCCAGCCGTCGTCCTGATGTTGATCACCGGAACTGCCGCTTTGGCGGCGCCAGCGCCGCTGCCAATCCAAAAGAACCCGGCAACCGCGTCAACGTCCGCGTCACCAGCTAGCCTGCCAGATGTCGGGACAGACGGGCGCGTGCGGATTGGCGAATCCGGATTCTCGATGAAAGGTCCGGAAGGATGGACGATCCGCCATGACGTACCGGGCGTTTCACTGGTCCTGGAAGCGCCAGCCACCGGCAAGGAACATTATCGCCGTACCATCCAGGTCCGCATCGCCCATGGCGCGCGTTACCTGGACTCCCTCGGGATCAGCGAATTCCAGCAGGAAATCTCTGAAAAGCTCGGCAACAATGACAATTCGTTGCGGGAGTTCTCGATCAGGAACGCGGAAACCGTGAAAATGGACGACGGGCGGGACGCGTTGCTCGTGTATAGCGGCTTCAAGTTGAACAATGTTGACATGCTGCAGGCGCATGTTTTGATCCCGAGCGCGGACCAGCACGCCGTCGTCACGTTCACGGACGTCGCGGAGAACTTCAACTCCAACGAGGCAGGTTCACCGCTCGGTACCGCGTGGACGGCCATGACAACCTCACAGCTCCCCGGACGGAATCCAGAACGTTTTGCCGGTCCGATCCAGATCGCGGCCCTCGCGGGCGTCATGGTGGTCCTGCTGGGCGTTCTGTTCAGTGTCAGAAACGCGCTGGC
>CAWUNT010000110.1:0-6985 GCA_963923405.1 uncultured bacterium
CCGTGAGTATCCGGATTCTCAATCTCGTCACCACAATCCTTCATGTTTATGCGGCAAAATCCGGCAAGTGGATTCCACCTCCTGCCGCCAATTCGTTCGCGGCCATGATCGATCCGGACCTCGAGTCCCTTGCGACATCCGGGCATTGTCAGGACTTCTTCAGCCTCGGCGCTGGCGACTGGCGGGAAGTTTTGCGAATCTTGAGGACGAGTGGTTCATGGATCCTGCCCCGGCGTGTTGATGCGGACATCGAACGGTTGCCCACGGCTTGTGTGGAATTCTTCGCTGGATTGAAATCAACAGGCGCGACTTACGTTCCATTTTGGAGTGATGAATATCCTTCGATCCTCCGGGAAATCACGGATCCACCACTCGGCCTTGCGGTGGCCGGTGACGCTGCGCTGATCCGGCGGCCATCCGTCGCCGTGGTAGGTTCCCGCTTTGCCGCAGGCTGGGCCCTCGAGTGGGCGACCGGATTCGGACGTCTCGCGTCTGCGGCCGGGATCGCGGTGGTCAGTGGCGGAGCCTACGGATGCGATGCCGCTGTGCATTCCGGGATGTTGCAAGGACGTTTTGACAATGTCGATGCGATTGTTGTTTTCGCGGGTGGCCTCGACTGCCCTTACCCGCGTCACAATGTGCGCATATTCGAGGACATCGTCGCGAGTGGCGGTTGCCTCGTGTCGGAGAGGGCTCCCGGTTCCACTTGTCGCCCCCACGACTTCCTGGCGCGCAACCGGATCATATCCGGTCTTTCGACCGGTACCATCATTGTTCAGGCGGCGGAACGATCCGGGGCCATGGTGACTGCCCGTTACGCAGCCGATCAGGGACGTGATGTGATGGTTGTCCGTCCTCCGTTGCCGGATATACGGGCATCGGGAAATGAACGCCTTCTGGGGGACGGCGCGATTGAATTGGGGTTGCCCGGGGAGGCGATTGGCGGGCTGATGGAAACGTTGGCGCGTTCGTGATTTTGAAATGCTTTGTTTTCAAATTCAGTGTGATAGACTTCCTTCAGATCAATCAAATATGCCTTGGGGGTACCATGCCGAAATCCTGGTGGGATGCAGTGCGTGAAATTGCCTCGATGGTTGTCCGCGACGGTTTGCATCAAGCCGACGAGGGCATGATGCGCAAGGCTTTGCTTGCGGCTGGGTTTGGGGAAGAAGATATCCTCAAGGCGTTCGACTGGATCGATCATGCCGAGCGTTCGGGAAATGTCCTCGAAGCATTGGTCATGTTGGCACCGCGTCCCGCGGGCATCAGGGTTCCGCACCCCATGGAGCGGATGTTCGTCTCGGATCGCGTCTGGAAGGAAATTGATCGCGCGCGTCAGCGTGAGGTCATGAACACGGACTTGGCAGAGCGACTTCTCGAGGGAATTCGCGCCATGGACACCCGGGATTGGGAAGACGAAGAAGTCCGTTCTTTCATTGTGGACGTCATGGCAGATACATCCCAGGGCGGAGATGCGGGGCGCGTCGAGCAAATCCTGAAGGACCAGCTGCCGGAATTCTATTCCTGACGAAGTTCCTTCGGTAACATACCGGTTTTATGGCGAAAAATTCATTGTCACTTGCCGCTTCCAGCGCCGAGCTGCTAGTGACCCCTCAGAGTGTTCATTCATTTAATGGGCGATGCTGTTTTTTTGAACAGAACAGGTCGCTGTTTTCCGGGAACCTATTGTGGCGAAATATCTGGTTGTTGTTGAGTCTCCCACCAAGGTCAAGGCGCTCAAAAAATATCTCGGCAAGGACTACGAAGTTCTGGCCTCGAAAGGCCACGTCAAGGATCTGCCTGAAAGCTCGTTGGGTGTGGACGTCGAGAAGGGCTTTGAGCCCCAATATGTAACGATCCCGGGCAAGGAGAAGATCCTCAAGGACATCACTTCCGCGGCTCAGGTCGCCGAGACGGTTTACCTGGCGCCAGACCCCGACCGCGAAGGAGAAGCCATCGCATGGCACATCGCGGGTGAACTCAAGAAACCGAAACAGAAGATTCGTCGCGTCCTGATTCAGGAAATCACGAAGAAAGGCGTTCAGGACGCCATCGCGAAACCCCTGGACCTCGACATCAAGAAGTTTGAATCCCAGCAAGCGCGGCGGATCCTCGACCGTCTCGTCGGTTACCAGATCAGTCCCATTCTGTGGAAGAAAGTCAAACGCGGCCTTTCCGCCGGGCGCGTTCAAAGTGTCGCTGTTCGCTTGATTTGTGAGCGTGAACAGGAAATCCGGAAGTTCAAGCCAGAGGAATACTGGAGCATCGAGGCAAAGCTCGACGCCGATCAGCCGCCCCAGGTCCTGGCCCGTCTTGCGTCTGTGGATGGCCAAAAAATCGGGAAGGACTTTGAGATTCGCGCGGGCGCGGATGCGGATGCGGTCAAGAAGCGTCTCAAGGCGGGTCCGGTCACCGTCAAGTCAGTCCAGAAAAAAGAGCGCAAGCGGAATCCAGTTCCGCCCTTCACGACTTCAAAACTGCAGCAGGAGGCGTTCCGCAAACTTGGCTTCAACGTGAAGCGCACCATGTCCGTGGCCCAGAGTTTATACGAGGGTGTCGAAGTCGGTGGTGAGGGACCCGTCGGTTTGATCACCTACATGCGTACTGACTCAACCCGGGTATCAGACGAGGCACTTGCCGCGGTGCGTGAGCACATCGGACGCCGGTATGGCGAGGCATTGCTTCCCGAGAAGCCCGTATTCTACAAGACGAAGAAATCTGCGCAGGATGCGCACGAAGCCATCCGTCCCACCCAACTGGACCGTCCGCCCGAGACTTTGGTCAGTCACTTGTCCAAAGAGCAGCTGTCACTGTATCGACTGATCTGGAACCGGTTTGTCGCGAGCCAGATGAAGCCCGCTGTATTCGACCAGATGACCGTGGATTTCTCCGCGGACGGAGACAAATTGGGACTCCGGGCGACGGGGAGCCGGGTGATCTTCAAGGGTTTCCTTGAAGTTTACGAGGAAGGGCGCGACGAGGCGGCAAAGCGAAAAGATGCTGTCGACGGTGCCGATGACGAGGAAGAATCCTCTCAGGAAGGTGTTTTGCCTCCTGTGCAAGAGGGTGACAATGTCAAGCTCGTGGACGTAGTCACAGAGCAGCACTTCACCCAGCCACCTCCCAGATTCAATGAATCCTCCATGGTCAAGGAACTTGACGAGAGAGGTATCGGCCGTCCATCAACATACGCGACGATCCTCTCGACGATCATCGACCGTGGCTACGTCAAGAAGATCGACAATCGCGTGTACGAGCCAACCATCCTCGGTGAGAAAGTCAACGAGCTCCTGGTCGACGCCTTCCCTGATGTTGTGAGCGTCTTGTTCACGGCTGGCATGGAAGACGGGCTCGACAAGGTAGAGGAAGGTAGCGTTGAGTGGCGCCGATTGCTGGGCGATTTTTATGAGACTTTCTCCAGCAAGCTCAAAACCGCCGAGAAGGCGATGCGCAACGTCAAGGCCCAGTCCGAGCCGACGGATATCAAGTGTGACCGGTGTGAAACCGGGATCATGCACATCAAATGGTCTTCGCGTGGAGAGTTCCTCGGCTGCTCGAATTATCCGAAGTGCAGGGGTACAAAAGAATTCACTCGCTTGGGTGACGGTACAATCCAGGTTGTTCAGCCAAAAGTCACTGGCGACAAGTGTGTTAAATGCGGCAAGGACATGATCGCGAAGACGGGCCGCTTTGGTGATTACATCGCCTGCATCGATTACCCGGTGTGCCCGACGGTTAAGAGTCCTCCGCCGGAGGTCAACTGCCCCCAGGAGGGTTGCAGTGGTGGCCTGGTCGGACGCAAGACCCGCACGGGCAAGATGTTCTGGGGTTGCACGAATTATCCTTCGTGCAGTTATGCCGTCTGGGACAAGCCCGTCGCTGTGAAATGCGAGGCGTGCTCTTTCCCGGTGATGACGCTGAAGACCACGAAGCGCGACGGAAGCCGTTATGTGTGTCCGTCTTGCAAGCATGCGGTCGCGGCGCCGGAGGCATGATCAGGATCTGATGCGGGCTGAGGAGGCTTGCGTTGGATCCGGGAACTCGATTCGTCAATTCGGTGGTCGAACTTTTCACTCAACGTCCGGAACTGGATGAAGTTTTCTTCAACGGTCCGGACGTTGCCGCATTTGCCTCGGGTCACGGCGCGGGGTTGATGTCGTCTGGCGTCTTGCCGCCATTGAATTCGTTTTTTCCGTCCACGCTCGCGGTCATGGACTGGCTTCAGGATCTTGCTGCTTCTTGCAGCACGCGCCTTGACCCCATGGCTCCTTCCGCTGGCGGGAAAATTCCCGGACATTCTGCTCGCTGGCACGCGATGTTCCCACCCCTGGTCCGTAACGGGCCAGTCCTCTGTATCCGCAAGAGCCGTCTTGGTTCATTGACACTGGGCGACTTTCACATGGAGGTAAATGTGCGCGACGCGCTCCGCGTGCATCTCCTCGGAGGAGGCTCGTTGCTGGTCTCAGGGCCGACTGGATCTGGCAAGTCCAGCTTCATCGCGGCGGTCTTGCGGGAATTTCTATCCGGCAGGCGAATGGTCATCATCGAGTCCGTAGAGGAACTGACAGGGTTGTCTGATGGTCATGTCGATCTGGTCGCGCGTCCACCGAACCTCATCGGCGCCGGTGAAATAGGGGTTGGTTGGCTTTTTCAGGAATCATTGCGTTTGCGCCCGGATGGCATCGTGATTGGCGAGATTCGCGGGCAGGAGGCGTCTGCTTTTTGCGGCGCGCTGGTTAGCGGGCACCGTTGGTGTCTCGCCACCATTCATGCGGGAAGTCCCCGTGAAGCGCTTGCCCGATTGTCTATCCTCGCTGGTGACGATTCCGCGCGCGTTGTCGCGGAGGCGAATCTTGCGCTTGTCCAACTGTCTCGTGATCGTCCGGAAAATGAGGGCGACCGGAATCCTCGCGATTTTGGGGCCCGGGTTGTTGGCTACCAGTCCTTGTCAGGGTTACAATGAAGGCATCCCTAGATCGTACGCGTTTCAACCGACGTCCGGAGGTCCCTGCTCATGACCGGTTTGATGAAATCGCCAGGAACCATGATTCTGGCAATGATCCTTGTTGCTTCGGGTTGCAGCCCGTCGGCGCCAAAGAAAACAGACAATCCGTCGAACATGGGCCAGAACGGATCCATGGGTGACATGCTGCAGTGCACTCAGGCGCAGTGTCCCCCGGGACGTCCATCCCTTTACGTCAACGGGATCCAGACGCCTCGTTTGTCCGCCGACATCAACGCGCCAGTGAACTGGCAGGTTACAGCGCGCTCGACCATGTACCCGGGACGTTCCTACGCGGCACTGCGACTGGATTTTAATCCACCACTGCCGACTTTGACGGTTCGTCCGAACTCCGGAATGGTGAGCTCTGGCGAAGCGATTCTGGTCTCGGGATCCCTGAATGCCGCAGCGTTGCAGACCAATGCCACCGCGACAGTTGTCGTGCGTGACATGACCGCTTGCCAGATGGCGAGTGGA
Organism: uncultured bacterium; assembly: GCA_963923405.1. Lineage (GTDB taxonomy): Bacteria > Bdellovibrionota_B > Oligoflexia > Oligoflexales > RGVZ01 > RGVZ01. Next base: position 5,480 of record CAWUNT010000110.1, read on the forward strand.
GGCTCGTCGGCGAACTCCGCCAACACTGCTTGTGGCAATCCAAGCCAGCCAAGTCAATTTGACACGACACTTACGGCGCCGGTAACGATGAGCAACAACACGTACAGCCCCTACGGCCCATACTCGACCGTGCCGAATGGTACGACCATCAACAACAATTACCCCAACAACAATTCCGATCTCGGGTCGAGGCTGGGTATCGGTGCCGGACTGGGAGCCCTTCAGGCATTATTCAGCAACAACAACAGCAGTCCGCTGGGAGTTCTTGGGGGCGCGGTCAATGGCGCCATGGTTTCCCTGAACCAGAATCCGTATGGTGGTGCGGCCAGTAACCTGTACAGCGGCAACGCCTATTACAATCCGAATGGGTACGGGTACAACAACATGGGTAACTACAACAGCGGGTACCAGCCAGCTCCAGGTTACAGCGGCGGAACATATAATTCGCAGTACAACCCGCAGTACAACTACATCCGGGGTTACTGAACATGCAAAAAAAGACTTTTATTTCCTTTGTCGTCGTCGCGGCCGCGATCGCGTCCGGTTGCAAGTTTACCGGCACCCAGAGGTCCAGCAAGAAATCGATAGACGCGGTGGAAACTGGCGACCAGAGCCGCCGTACTTCAATGATGTGCGGACCAGGTTCCATGCCGAACACCAGCGCGTCTGAGGCAGTGTTGCGTTCTTACGCGGCCTTGCCGGCATTCTTGCAGGTTCAGTTCAGCAATCTCGAGAACTCGTTTCGCGTCTCTGACAAGACTGGCGACGATTGCCTCAAGTCTTTCAAGGGCATGTCCACCAGCGCCATGTCCAGCGCGGAACAAGCCATGGTGCAGGACAACAGGCTGCAGGCCTTGAAGGCCTGCTGGATTGCCCCGATTCCCCCGCAGGGTGAGGTTCAGTCTCCCCGGGTTGTCCTCAGCCAGAATGTGCAGGAAATCCACAACTCCATGATCGCCACAACGTTCTATGCGTTCGCTGAATGGTACATCGACCGTGTCATTGGTCCCGCTCTCGATGCGATCGGACCGACGGATGGCAAGGATCTCGGTCCGAAAGGTCCAGACCTCGTCAACCTGCTCAGTAAATTTCGTGATGCCCGCAAGTTGCTGGCCGAGGCTGTTGTAGCTGACTTGACGACAGCCGGCAGGAAAGAAGTGGTCGCGAAATACGAGCAGGATTTCGGCGCGCCTGCCGCGTCTCTCGCCTCGAATGTGGCGTTCCAGAATTTCGTCTCGGCGGAATTTACCGACACCTGGTACTGCAATGTCCAGACGCGCGATTCGCTGCTCAATTCCCCGGTATTCCCAAAGGCGCGTGAAGCATACGCGGAAATGGCGAAAGTTCTGGGCAAGGCCTGGTTTGAGGAGTGACGGGTGAAGAGAGGATTCCTTCTCTTCACTCCGCTCAGGTTCAGGCTGACGAGAGCGTCAGCCTGAAGTCGGCTCACTTCTTCTTGAACCTGTCTCTTATACACATCTGACGCTGCCGACGATACTCCTTGTG
>CAWUNT010000111.1:0-6914 GCA_963923405.1 uncultured bacterium
GATGTGTATAAGAGACAGAATCCGGACTCCACCATGGCGAGAAAATACAATTCCGGCGGCAACCCTTGTTCCCGCAGGAGGGGAGCCACCACCTGGTGGACAGACTCACCACGAACGAGCCATTTCAGGAACGAAGCTCGACCTTGGGTCTTGAAGTAGCGAATCCAGAATTCCACACGCGGATGAGCGACCAGTGGAATGGCACCGTAATAATCCGTCATTTCTCCGACAAAGCGGTTTGCCGCGTAATGCAACGCTGCCATCTCACGCGACTCGGCAGAACTGCGACGGGCTCGACTGGACTTGGATCCCTTGGAGTAAAGATGCCGGTTCTTGCGCCCGCCCGGGTTCGTATTGGCGTCAAACTCGATGCCCGGAGAGCGTTTACTGGCGGCATTGGTAACGTAATACTGATTCTTCAACCATGTCGCGTAAATATCGTCTTTACAGAGGCCTTCCTCTAGAATCTCCTCGGTCAGCTCAATTTCGCCATCCTCGGTGCTATCGCCGTCATCTGCGGCCTGCATGGAGTCGTCGTCAATGTCACCATCCGCGCTTGGGTTCGACCCATCAGTGGATCCCTGACGAAGGGGATGAGCCGGTCGGATTTCAGTCAAGCGAGGCTTGCCACTATCAGCCCCTGATACCCCGGGCATCAACGGGTGGTGCATGCAGCCGGACAAGGGTAGCGCAAGCAATGCAAGCGGAGCGAAAATGGCGAGCAAAAAACGCAACCTGTATCCCCCGGAATTCATAGGACTGAGTTGGCGGAAACCGTAAGGGCGATCTTAACTTGATCTGACCGGCAAAACCAGACGAAAGCGGGCTCCGGCTTCTGGCTCAATGGCTTCAAAGCGAACGGGAGGCCTTGATTTTATTAAAAAGAATCACGGGCCGTTATAGGCGTACAGGACGTAGCGGAAGGTAGCGGTCACCACGAGGGAGTCTTTTGCCATCGATTTAGGCAACGGAGCGAACGGAGCCGCGAGCTTGATTGCGTCCACGATCGCACGATCAAGGATTTCATACCCGGAGGAACTCAAAACGCGTATTCGGGTCATGCGCCCGTCCTTCTCAATCTTGAACTCAAGACGAACTTCACCCTGCAAACCTTGACGCACGGCACTGGACGGATAAACCCAAGTCAACTCGATCGATTTGCGAAGGCCGATGAAGTAGGACAGGTATTTGTAGTTGGTCGTATTCAAGTCGACACGGTCGCCTTCGGCGATATCGTCGTTCAAGTACTCAGCCCGACCTACTTTACCGGCCCCCGCATCCCTGGCAGACTTGACGGCCTTGTCCGGGCGGGTCAACTGATCTTGCAACAATGCCTCGTAGGCATTGCGCGCCTTGCCTTTGCGCACGACGCGCACTTGACCATGCGGATCCATTGCGATTTCGACCGTATCGGGGTCTTTCTTCCGGTCTTTCCGGGGTCGAGCTTGTGCCTCCTCCCTTGGATTCTGACGTGCTGATTCGAACTCACCCTGATTCGCGGGACGATGCGCAAGCCGGGTTTCCCGTTCGGTCCTGTGATCCTGCGCGCCGAGGCGCGCCTCGTCCTTGGGAGCCTCGGTCGGCGTCTGTTTGGTCTCGACGATGGAACGATCCTGCTTGGTTTGATCACGATCCGGTAAGGGTTTGATGCGAAGGGTCAGAGGCTTCACAAAGGCACTGTCCCTGCGCGCCTCCCCTCCCCAGACGCCAATACGCCACACGGTCAAAAAGTGAAACGCGGCCGAAACCGCGAAAGCCCAGAGAAGGGTTCGCCGTACGGCGTCTCCCTTGGACCGCGATTTTCCCGGATTTTCCGGTTTTGACGTTGTCGGGCGTTCCTCAATCATCTCTTGATGGTATCGGCATCTCCGCTTTGGTATGTAGGTTCGAGACAAACTTATTCTGCAAGGATTACCGGATGTTCTCCAGCGCAATGGATCGTTTGAAAAAAGACACGATTTCAGCCGTGATTACCAGAAGATCCGCCGCGCTGTCCGCCATCCTGACGGCACTTTTCATGTTGGGTGTTGTGGCCTGTACTGAAAAAGAACTGGATCCGAACGACCCCAAGGCATCATTCGCGATCGCCAAGGAACCTTACGACGACGAGAATTTTGAAATCGCCATCACCAAACTTGGGGAATTCAAGTCCCGCTTTCCCTACAGCCAATTCGCCACCGAAGCAGAGCTTCTCATCGCCAATGCTCAATTTCAACTGGGTCGCTACCCTGAGGCCGTAGTTTCTTACGAGCAATTCGCGAAGCTTCACCCAAAGCATCCACAGGCTGACTTCGCCATGTTCCGCGTTGGAGAATCATATTGGAAAGACGCTCCGGAAGAAATCAACCGCGAGCAAGAGTTCACTGCCAAGGCGATAGAAGAATGGCATCGATTGCTGGCGGCGCACCCGGAGAGTCCACATGCGACAGAGGCGCGGAAGTTGATCCTGGCCGGCCGCAAACGTCTGGCGGATCATGCCGTTTTCATCAGTGAATTCTACTGCCGCAAAAAAATCTACCACTCATGCGCCTTTCGCTATCTCCGGGTGGACAAGGACTTCCCGGAATTCCCGGAAATCCGGCGCAAGGCGTTGATGGCTGCCGCGGATGCGTTGGAGCTCGTAGCCAAGGAGAAACAAGTCGACCCCGAATCAGACTCAAACCTCTTTGTTCGAGACAAGTCCGCGGACCAGATCAGGGCAGAGGCAGCGAAGGCCCGCGCCAATGCCCGGGAAATCAAGTAAGTACCATCAAACCGTCAGCGCTTCGCCGAAATCAGGTCCACGGTAAAAAACGGATCATCTGACTGGGGATTTGCGAAGCCGAGGCGCCCTCCACCGAAGTCGTATACGGGAACCAGCAACCTGAGGAACGGGCCCCGCAAGTAAACAACCTCAAGAAGGCTCTTGACTACAACCCTGGCCAAGTCTGCCTCAAAGATGTCAATGGATGGCGTGTAGCCATCAGCCCACGCGCCACGGACATCAACAACTGCCATGTCATGCAATTCAACAGCGAGCTCACCTTCCTGCATGCCGATCGACAAGGGCAGGACAAGACTGATGTTGATGCTGGCATAACTCATCCATTTACCCCCCGCCTTGACCATGATGGATAACTTGGCGTCAGGGATGTTCACGGCAAACCGGGCTGCTCTCTCTCCATTCGAACCGGATAATGGCTCGACCGTCGGCAATCCAGGGCAGCTGATGAACGCGCGAATCTCGTTTGAATCCAGCGAAATCTCCTGCAAATCAGGCCAAACCGAGGACAGAGTCACTGCGTTCAAGTAATCCCCAAGTTGCGGCATGCTGGCCGGATCAATTTCAAACTCTTTTTGCGCCATGGGATGCAAAGCCTCGAGGGCATCATTGATGACCTTTTTGTTCAACCCTACTGTCCCGTATGGAATTCCCGGGGGAACCTGGACCACGCGCCGCTCTGGCTCAAAACGCTCAATGAAACCTTCACGCGAGACGGCTGAAATCTCTGAACTCATTGTGAAAACGACACGTCCGTCACGGGATTCCACAGCTGACGGCGCGCCGGTCAAGATCAAGTCCTGCGCAAATGGCACGCCCGGGTATCCCACATGCAACTCAAATGACTGATGCAACATCGCGTCAATCTGGCTCATACTTTCCGGCAAAAGCGACACGACCTCACGTTTGACGACGTCAGCGACCTGCTCCCGGGCGGCCGAGAGCATGCCAGACACGGCCTGTCTCATATAATTGCCGAAACCAAGAATACCGGAGCATTCCACTGGACCGCGAACTTCGTAAGAGTCCTCGTCAATCGCGAAAATGATGTCGAGCAGATCGGCATCAAGGTTTCCGGCGTCCGTCACCACCGGCTTGAGCAAAACAGATAACGCGAGATCTGAGGCCCCCTTGATATTGATGTCGACGCTGCCGCAACGAGATCCGATATCCCACCAAAGGAATGGACGCGAAACTTCAATGGAAGCCGCGTGCAAATCGATTCCGTTCACCAGAAAATCCACCCGGACCCCTTTTTCCGTCGACTTGAGGTCCAGTTTCCTGAAACTGACACTGTACTCGAGGCCCCGACTCTCCAGAACCCATCCGTTCTTCAATCTCCGCTGAATGTCATCGATCTTCTGCCTGTCAATGTCTTGCATGAAACGTGACTGTATTTCACGTGCCACCGCGTCAAGACCGTCTTGGGTCAGGTCAAGTCGCAACGCATCCGATGTCGACTGGGCCATGGTTCGGGCACCAAAAGGCAATCCTGCCATCAGGGCAAGGCCCGATACCAGCGCCAACCAGAAAGCCACGATCTTGGAATTGCTTTGAAAGATCACATTCTGCCCCGAATTTGATCCATGTTTGCCTGCCAGACGCCAGTTCGCTGGGGATTGCCCTTGAAATGAAATCCATGTCGCGAGGATCGTGGCAACCGGCCGTGCGTCGGCCACAGGAATACGTAGCCTTCCCTGGTCACGCCTGCGACATCAACACGACCATCGCCATCGAAGTCGCCTGCTGCTGGACTGCCAAACATCCAACCACCGGTCCTCTTTGGAAACCCTTGAGCCTCCATAACATTGCCAGCATCGGCTGAAGCCGCGACATCGAATGCGTGGATCTCAAAACCAGCGTCACCGAAGATCACCTCAGGTATCCCATCACCAGAGATATCCGCAAATATCGGAGATCCCATGATTGGTGTGTCCGCAATAAATCGCGGAAAGCCGGGAATCATGGAGCCAGATCGCCCCGACCAACCGCCCATCAGGTGGCGGTAAGGAATTCGACGCCCACCCATCAACAAACTCAAAAGAATGCGCCTGCCGCTCCCGGGCGCGAAGACCTCTGCTGCCCCGTCCCCGTCGATATCCGCCAAACCTGCCTGTCCGAAGGCCACAGCCATTTCTTCTTCTTCAATGGCAGGACTTGAAGCTGACGGCGTCATCGAAAGGGATTTCTTCAACTTGCCATTCATGGCGATGACGTAGGCCTTGCCCGCGAACCCATGGGCAACAATCTCGGCAACGCCATCACCGTCCAAGTCCGCTATTGCCGGTGCAGTCGCGATCCCAGAGCCGATGAGCGGCAAAACATTATTTTTGAGCAGCGGGATCCTGGCCGGAAAACCGGATATTACCGGACTCGAGTCAAGAGTTCCCTTGCCACTGACAGCGAAGACATATCCGGACCCCTCTGAGTAGTGCGCCGTCCCGAAAACAAGATCGAGAATACCATCACCGTTCACGTCGTGAACTGCCGGGGATGAGACGATCTTCGCCAGCGATCCATTGAAGAGCACGGGCACTGGAAAACCCGGCAATGGAGAACCATCTGATCGAATCCCGTAAAGAAAGCCATCCAGTCCAGTCACGATGATTTCGGACCTTCCGTCCTGATCCAAATCCGCCAGGACCGGAGACGCGAGGAACCCCCACGATGGATCCGCACCGCGTCTCACCTTCGAAAAGTCAGCAAATGGTAGTTTTACTGGAAAACCCGGCATCACAGTGCCATCCGAACTGATAGCCAGGATGTCACCTTCAAGCGAGAGGGCGACCACGGCACGTCGTCCTGGTCGAAGGTCCCCGGCAGCGAGAGGAGCGAAAATCGACGCGCGGTATCCGGACGCATGATGTGACTCCGGCATGCCGACGGGAAATCCCGCCACTTTCCCCGAATGTTTCATCGCATGAACCAGGCCCGACCCGTCTGCGAAAATCAGCTCGTCCGCGCCATCCAGATCGAGATCGTACATAAGTGGGGAACTCTCGATTGAAGCGCGACCTGCCGTTTTGAGGGTGGCACCACCTGTCTTGACATGAAAAAAAGTCCTCCTGACACGGCTGATCCGGCCTGCCAGATCATCAATCTCCAAAATCAATGTCCATGCATCCCTGTAACGACTGTCTTCATGGGGGGATGGCTTGATTCCGGAAAATTTGTCCAGATTAACTGTCGCAAACCGGTCTGTGTAAGGACCCGTCAACAAAGGCGAGGCAGCGATACTCACCACCTCAGCGCCTTCCTCCTCCACGCCTCTCTGGATTTTGAGACCAAGGCGCATGGCACCGGTCCTCGCAAGCGGTACAGAAATATCGACCGGCACATTGACTGAGCCATGCCACGGGGCTGAGCCTGGCGCGAAGACGTCAAACCATTCCGGGGAGATGATCCTGCCTCCCGGGAAAAGCTGATTCCGCCCGACTGCATGCAACAAGGAAGCTGCGTTGACACGCCCACTTCCCGTGGTTGAATCCCACCCTGAAAAAGTTGGCATGCGGCCATCCCCACCGGGAGTCGCATCAAGATTGATATCGTCGGCCGTGTGACGGAGCGTGGCAAAAAACTCAGCAGCGGAGACATCTTTTCCCAAAGAACTGGCGTAAGACTTGGCCAGAGCCATGATTCCAGCCAGCCTGGCTGTTGCCTCGGATGAGCAGGCTTTACCTGAAGCAATCACATCCACACGCGCGCCAAAATTGCTGCAATTGTTGAACGCGAGATAACTGGACGACTCCAACGGGGTCTTGCCATCGAACCGCAAGGCGTTCACGTAAAGTACCTGATCAAGGACTGCCGGTTGATTGTTATGGAAACTGTTCTCGTCTGCAGCCGTCGCCACGACGATGACATTATTGTTCCACGCATGATCCACCGCGTCACGCAATGCAGGCGTCATGTTGAATGGACCCAGCGCCGCCTGGATCACAGAAAATCCGTTGTCGACCGCATAACGTATGGCGGCCGCAATCGCGTTACTGTCCGCCATGAAGCTGTCATTGACGCGAAGAAACGCGACAGAACAATTGCCGCAGGCTCCCGCCGATTCGATCCCGTTGTTCACAGCTCCGGCGGACATGTTGCCTTCCATTGTACCGTGACCAAATTCTGTCCGGTCGGCAGGGTTATTGTCACGCTCCAG
>CAWUNT010000112.1:0-6889 GCA_963923405.1 uncultured bacterium
GGATGGAACGTCCGCCCGAATCACAGCTGGGTGACTACGCGCTGCCATCCGGGCTTGATTGACCGGCGAGTTTCGCGAGCGCAGCGGCGATCTCCCCGGCCACGCCGAGGCGTCCGGCATCCAACCCCAAGTCTGGCGTGATTCCGTGATGTTGTGTCTTGTCATTCTTTTCAGCGGGCGGATTCACGGGCGGCGGCTCCATTTTTACGTGTCTTCTTTGTTGTGCCGGATGTCACGCAATCCCTCAACATGGAACTACCCGATTCCATGAGATTTTTGCCAAGTTGCGCTGGTGATGAAACGCGTCAGCGACGCCGGAGGAGGATATCGATGGAATTTGCTTTAGAGGCCGGACGGGAACTGCTGGTTCAGGGGCTGGCGCGCGACGGCGCTGACGTCCGTCTGGTTCAAGTTTACGCGGCCTACACGCGCGGGTTTGCCGGCATCCAGCTGCTGGGTGACCTCGCGGAGGTCTGCCGCAGCGGAAAGGAGCGCGCCCGGGCCGCCCTGGAGTCGATCGGAATACGGCTTGGCGCCCAGAAGCTGGTCCTTGGTTTCACGCCAGCCGGAATCCGCATAGACGGGGCGCATATGGACCTGCCGATCGCGGTCGCTCTGGCGATGGCCAGGAACGGCGGGGCCCATCAGGCAACCGCCGATGGTCCGGTGCCTGTGGTGTTCGCGGCAGAAGTCGGACTGGCCGGGGAACTGAGGCCGGTGCGGGGCATCGTGGCGCTGGCCCTGGGTGCCGCACGAGGCGGCGGGCGACTCATGGTCGTGGCCCAGGAAAGCCTGGACGATCTGCGGGGCCTTGACCTTGGCGCGTTGAGAATCGCCGGTTTTGGATCGCTCGACCGTGTTCTTGACTGGATCGCGGGTGACGCGTCCGCTGCCCGGGCCTGGCAGGGTGACGATGAAGGCGAACGAAGCGACAGCGCCAGATACGACGGCTTGCCAGTTTTTCAGGACATGAACCTGACGCCTGAACTTTCCCGTGCGGCGATGGCGGTCGCGGCGGGGCGTCACAGCATCCTCCTCAGGGGAACTCCGGGTTCCGGCAAAACGATGTTCGCCCAGCGTTTGCCCGGCATCATGCCCGGCCTTGAGACGCGCGAGAAACTGCACGCCTTGCACCTGCACAACCTGGCCGGGAATTCACTGGCGGCAATCCGTGGTGGCCGGGTGCCATTCCGGTCGCCGCATCACGGTGCCAGCATGGCGGCGATTCTGGGGAGTCACCGGTGTCCCGGGGAAATTTCGCTGGCTCACGGCGGCATCTTGTTTCTCGATGAGTTGCCGGAGTTCCGGCGGGATTTACTGGAGTCCTTGCGCGAGCCGCTTGAGACCGGAGAGGTTCATCTGGCGCGGGTCCAGGGCCATGTTGTCTGGGCGGCAGACGCGATCCTGGTCGCGGCCAGCAACAATTGCCCGTGTGGCTGGTATGCCAGCCGTTTCCGCGAATGCAATTGCATGACGGGTCAGGTGGCAGCCTATCAGGGGCGCATGTCAGGTCCCCTTCTGGACCGGATCGACATCCACTTCAACATGCCAGAACGCGGAACTTTTACCCGCGAGTTGATTGGCGCCGGCCTCCCCGGCAAAACATCGAAGTTGACGTCGGAGGAACTGCGGGAAAGGGTGCTCGCCGCGCGGGACTTTGCCGCGCGGCGCAACAAGGCGCTGGGTCTCGGGTCACGAACGCCTGCCTGCAACGCCAGAACACCGGATCAGGTGCTCCGGGGGGTGCCGGGATTTCTCGGTAGAACGGGGGCCGACCCGGTTCAGGAACTCATTGAGGAAGTTGTCGCGCGCGGAACGGACAGGGACGGGGCCCGGGCACTCGAGACGTGCCAGTCCAGCAGCGCCCGGGGACTGGTCCGCGCATTGAGGGTTGCCAGAACCCTCGCGGATCTGGACACTGTGGAGGTGGTCGGATACGAACATTTCCGGCAAGCCTTGTTGTGGCAAGCCGGTGCCGCGGCCATCGAACGCGGCGACCTCAGTCGATCGGGGGCGCCCGGACAGAGATCACGGAGAGCAAGTTGGAACCACGGGAATTGAACCCTGCTTCGAAGTTCGCGCGAAAAGTTGTGCGCGTCGGCGCCGCGACGTTGAATCAGACTCCACTTGATGTGACTGGCAATGCGGATCGCGTCGTCGCCATGATGGAGAAGGCCCGCGCCGCCGGTGTCCAGGTCCTGGTGATGCCCGAGTTATGCTTGACGGGTTACGGATGTGAGGACGCGTTCTTCCGTCCGGGCTTGTCGGCCAGCGTCATGGACCTCCTGGCAGGTCGCGTCGCCGCGGCCAGCAAGGGCATTGTCTGCGCGGTTGGCCTGCCAGTCGTCGTGGAAGGCAGTCTCTACAACGCCGTCGCGGTTCTCGTTGACGGGAAAATCGCCGGCATCAACGCGAAGCGGCGTCTTCCGCGCGACGGAGTGCATTACGAGCCGCGCTGGTTCACGCCGTGGGTGGACGGCAGGAACATCCAGATCGAGTGTGGCGGGGTGAAAGTCCCGTTTGGTGATCTCGTTTATGAGATCAATGGCGCGCGTATCGCGCTCGAGATTTGCGAAGAGGCGTGGGGCGCCGTGCCTGCTGCCGCCGCTGCCGCCGGGTTTGCGGACATCGTCTTGAACCCGAGCGCCTCACATTTTGCGATCGGCAAGTATGAGACGCGCGAGCATCTGGTCGCGAACAACAGCCGCTCTTTCGGAGTGTATTACGTTTACAGCAATCTTGTGGGTCTTGAGGCTGGACGCATCATTTACGACGGCGGGGCGATGATCGCGTGCGACGGCAAGCTGATCGCGCGCGGTCGCAGGTTCTCTTTTGATGACGGGGATCTGGTGTTTGCCGATGCCCAGCTGGACGTCGTCCGCAGCAGCAAGATGCGCAAACGCTCGTTTTCCGCCGGGCACGGGTCGTCTGATGGTGGCGGGACCGCCCCGGGCAATCTGTGCGTGATCAAGGGTGTCATCAAGGCAGAAGTTGATGACGCGGCCGGGGGGCAAGTCCAGGCACAGGCCAAGGCTCAGCCCGAAATGTCGGCGCACGAAGAGTTTCTCTACGCCAGCGCCTTGGGGCTTTTTGATTATTTGCGGAAATCACGCTCGCAAGGTTTCGCGCTGTCACTCTCTGGAGGCTGTGATTCCTCGGTGTGCGCTGTGCTCGTTGCCCAGATGCGGCATCTTGCGATCGCGGAGCTGGGGGAGGCAGAATTCCTGCGGCGCAGCGGATTGAAGTCTGCGTCCATGGACGCCTTGCTCCTTTGCGCGTGGCAGGCAACCAGACAATCTTCCACAGCGACGCACGACGCGGCGCGCGCGGTGGCCGCGGCCACCGGGGCACAGTTTGTCGAGATCAACGTCGACGCGGCGGTTGATTTCTATGTGCGCGAAGCCGCAAGGGTCCTTGGCCGCAACCTGGACTGGCAACACGACGACCTGAGTCTGCAGAACATCCAGGCCAGAGCAAGGGCGCCCATGATCTGGTTGCTGGCCAACGCGGGCAACCGGCTCCTTCTTACAACGGCGAACCGGTCCGAGGCGGCGGTCGGTTACACCACCATGGACGGTGATTCAGCGGGGGGCTTGGCGCCACTCGCGGGCATCGACAAGGCTTTCCTGTTGGAGTGGGCCCGGTGGGCCGCGCGCCATTGCCGGATCGGCGTCGGTCCAATTCCGGCATTGGAGAAAGTTTTCGCCCAGCCACCGACCGCCGAGCTGCGGCCGGCGTCGGCGCGTCAGACGGACGAGTCAGATCTGATGCCCTATCCGGTCTTGAAAAAGATCGAGGCTTGTCGTGTCCGCGACAAACTTGATCTGCCCGAAACTTACGCAGCCGTGGTTGACGCATTTCCGGAACTGGCGGCTGACCAGACCGCCAAAGAACAGATCAGGGTCTGGGTGGAACGATTCGATCACCTGTGGCGCGTGTCCCAATGGAAGCGCGAGAGGTTCGCTCCGTCGTTCCATCTGGATGATTTCAGTGTAGATCCCAAGACATTTTGCCGCTTTCCAATCTTTTCCGGGCAGGGCTGAGCCCCTGCTTTGCCAGACGCGACAATAAAATCGTGCTCCCCGGTAGTTTCATTCTATACGGGGGGTATGTTACCCTATTTATTGTAATAATCCGGATTCGGGCATTAAAACCAGCGCAGGGTTTCAAAGACCATTTTTCTGCCCTGTTTTTGTGGTCGATTGCTGGAATTAGCGAAATGTTTTTTGTGTGATTTCAGTGGTTTGAAACTATTTTCAAGCGACCCCTAAAGTTTTTTCGAGGCGGCCCGTTACTGCTTTTATCAGGAGGAGGAGAGCGATGCAAACCCATTTTAAAAACCTTGTTTCACGGATCAAGCGCCGGGACGGATTCAGTCTCGTGGAGCTGATGATCGTCGTAGCGATCATCGGTATCCTGGCAGCACTGGCAATTCCGCGCTTCCAGCAGTTCCAGTCGAAGTCGCGTCAGTCTGAGGCGCGTTCGAACCTGGCACACATCTACACCTTGCAGGTGTCCTACAACGGAGACAACGACACGTTCTCCAACTTTGACTGCTTGTCCCTTGGTGGCGCGACGAACGCCGTCACCAATTCGCAGAGCTCTTGCGCATCGGCCAGCTCTGACGTGTGGCAGGGATCCAGCGCGTGTAACACGACCAACGAAATCGGTTTCCGTGTGACGGATTGCAAGAAGGTCCGTTACGTATATGCCAACATCGGGAACCAGAACCAGTTTACGGCTACGGCTTCTGAGATCGACGCCGGTGGCGCGACGAGTCGCAGGGTATTCCCTGGCTGCTCGACTGCCAAGGCTGACACGTGGCAGATCAACGAAGTGAAGTCCCTCTACAATCTCGAAGTTACTTCAGGCCAGACGACCTTGCAGGCCTGCAACGACTGAGTTTGCGGACGGGTTTCAGGAACGGGATATTGCAGGTTTTGTTGACGTTATCTTGATGGTTTGATTCGCCTCCTGTTGGCAGTGTGCCTCAATCTCCTCCATAAGTGCTCAGATAAAAAACCGCCCCGCGATCACTCGCGGGGCGGTTTGTTTTTCCCCGTCATCCTGAGATCCCGTCATGCTGAGATCCCGTCATCCTGAGCCGCAGGCGAAGGATCCTCTCCTCAAGTGAAGTACTTCTTCGCCATTTCCTCGAGCGTCACTTGACGGATTTTGCGGGCATTGCCTGCCTGGCCGAACGCGACCATCCGGTCCTCACAGACCTTTTGCATCGCAGCGCGCGCCGGTTTCAAATAAGCGCGCGGGTCAAACTCGTGCGGGGCCTCCGCGAAGACCTTGCGAATCGCGGCTGTAATCGCGAGGCGGTTGTCCGTGTCGACGTTGATCTTGCGGACGCCGTGGCGAATGCCTTCCTGGATTTCCGCGACAGGCACGCCCCACGTTTGCTTGATCTGGCCGCCATACTTGTTCACGGCGTCTTGAAGTTCCTGCGGAACGGACGACGAACCGTGCATGACAAGGTGCGTGTTGGGCAGGCGTTTGTGGATTTCCGCCACGCGGTTCATCGCGAGGATCTTGCCGTCCGGTTTCCGGGTGAACTTGTACGCGCCATGGCTGGTGCCGATGGCGATCGCGAGAGCGTCAACCTTGGTGCGACGGACGAAATCCTCCGCCTGGGCGGGATCGGTCAGCAACTGCTCCTTGGAGAGGGTTCCCTCAAAGCCGTGTCCGTCTTCCTTGTCGCCCTGTCCCGTCTCAAGTGAACCAAGGCATCCGAGTTCGCCTTCAACAGAGACGCCAAACGCGTGGGCGACCTCGCAAACTTTGCGCGTGACATCGACATTGTATTCGTAGTCCGCCGGCGTCTTTCCGTCTTCCTTGAGAGAGCCGTCCATCATGACCGAGGTGAATCCTTGCTTGATCGCCGAAAAACACGTCAGGGGGCTGTTGCCATGGTCCTGGTGCATGACCATCGGAATCTCGGGATACAACTCCGCGGCAGCGAGGATCAGATGACGCAAATAAGCATCCTGCGAGTATGAACGCGCGCCCCGTGAAGCCTGGATGATGACCGGGCTGTCCGTGGCCCGCGCGGCCTCCATGATGGACTGGATCTGCTCCATGTTATTCACGTTGAAGGCGGCGACGCCGTAATTGTTGGCGGCAGCGTGATCAAGCAGGGCACGAAGGGGAATCAACGCCATGATGTTCAACTCCAGATAGATATTGGGAAAGTTATACGGTCAGTCGCCGACAGGCCGCAATATTGAACTGCCCGTCATCCTGAGGCTCGCGGCCCGTCATCCTGAGGCTCGCGGCCCGTCATCCTGAGGCCGCAGGCCGAAGGATCCTGTCCACACAATTGACAATCCGGACGCAAAGCGTTGAAGCAGTTGACCTTTTTGTTTCAATTGGCTTTCCAAGTGCCCGTATCTACGAATCTTTTTCCGCAATGCGGACTGAACCAATTCTTGCAAACCGCATCCCTTCGGGACGTCCCTGACGCCCTGATGTTCGTTGCCGGTGGTTCTTGTTGTCGGAGTTGATGCATGCGGATGCGGTTCTTGCGCCACTTTTCAGTCGGTCTGTTGCCCTTGACGGTCATGGCGACCCTTCACGGTTGCATGGCGTCTGGAGTCGAGTCCCAGCGCGTCCCGGTCGCGGGTTCTCCGGGCAGCCCCTGGTCCGGGCAGGGCACGCCTTATCTCGATCCCAACAACCAGTATTCTCCGGGCAATACCGCGCCATCGACTGGTTCTCCATCCGTCCCTTCCGTAACTGTGCCTTCAGAAGGCTCCGTACCGTCCATTCCCGGCGGTGTTGACCAGAATTGCTACAAATCGGACGCCTTCACGTGCGCCATCGAGCGCTCCATCTTTGACCTGTCTCTTATACACATCTCCGAGCCCACGAGACGCTACGCTAT
>CAWUNT010000113.1:0-6870 GCA_963923405.1 uncultured bacterium
CTGGGCACTGCACTGGGTCGAGCAGTAGCGCTCGGCTTCCCGGCACTCGCTCGCGTCTCCACCACCGGCATTCGCGATTCGATCGGAATACTTGCTCTCGACGATGCGCCACCCCGCCAGGGCAGCCGTAGCGGCCACGCAAAGAATAACGATGGCCTCGACAATTCGCGCACTTCTCTTTGATGCTATACCCATGGATTCCCTCCCTGGCTTTTGATCAAGCAGAAGATTCATCTCAACCGTCCCGGGGGCCGCGTGAACGGATGGCGGCGATAGCGGACATGAACGCCGCGACTCGCGCCACCTCGACCGGAGTCTCAACCGATCCACCCCGCTTGAATGCCGTGCCTACAATCAAGGCATCCGCGTAGCGGCAAATTTCATCGAGGTTGTCCAAAGTCGCGCCACTGCCAATCAACACCGGATGGCGCCCTGCAGCAGCCTTGGTTGCCC
This sequence comes from uncultured bacterium, assembly GCA_963923405.1. Classification (GTDB taxonomy): domain Bacteria; phylum Bdellovibrionota_B; class Oligoflexia; order Oligoflexales; family RGVZ01; genus RGVZ01. Next base: position 454 of record CAWUNT010000113.1, read on the forward strand.
GCAATGCCTCAAGGTCGACCGCCTTGCCTGTGCCACTACCGCTGACAATGACGCCGTCAGCCATTGCCCGCTTGCACAAGTCATCGACGTCCTGCGCGAGTGGGGCCTGCGCGCCAAGTGGTGTCGAATGTTTGACTTGCACGTCCGCGAGGACCGCGATGTGCCCGGCCCCGATTTGCTGCCGATATCGCATGATGTCATGGGCGACCCCCTGTATCACGCCCTGGTCAGTCACCCGGGCGCCAGAGAGTACGTTGACACGAACAAAGCTCGCACCAGCCGCCAGAGCGATCGCAAGGGCCGATATACCATCATTCCGGAGTACGTTGATCCCTGTTCTCTTGCCTGTCTCGATCCGGATCATCGCGGCAATCGAAGTCATCAGGGAAAGAACGTGAGGCGGGTTGCTTCCGGGGAAAAAAGGCACGTCCCCGAAGTTCTCAATCATTATCCCATCCACACCACCGGCCGCGAGCGCCTTGGCGTCCGTCATGACAGAGGATTGAATGCGTGACCACGCTGTCTCAAACCCGCCGTCCATGTCACATTGGGGTGATCCAGGCAATGCCGGTAAATGGATCATGCCGATGACCGGCTTGGTCACATCAAACAGGTTCCGGAAAAAGTCCGCGCGGCCCGACGTTGAACGCATTCGACCATTCCTGATATGGTTTGTCCCGGTATCCAAGTTTAAAATTTTACCACGAAACGCTCCCGCCTGGAAAACGCCCGACGGGACAACATGAGGGAGGCAGCATGCTCAATTTTCGGACTGGCATTAACTTCACGAGTGTACTTGTTATCTCAATCCTGGCTTTGACCTCGACATTCGCCAACGCGAAGAATCTGGCCCAGGTCGTTTCCTTCGAGGCCAAGCTGGAGGGCGGCAAGAAAATTTGGGCACCGGCCGAGATCAAGATCGAATCCGGAAAAACCGTCGAACTGAAAGTCCACAACGCCCTTCCGGAACCGCACGGTTTCACCATCGCAGGCTACATTGAGCCACAGACGATCGGAGCCGGGGAAACAAGGACCTTCACAGTCACGCCAAAAAAGAGCGAAGACCTCAAGGTGTCTTGCCACCTTCATCCAGCGCATGTGCCAGCGACTCTGAAAGTCAAATGAACCTTGTCGCGAGAACAGATGCCAACCTTTGCGCAAAAATGTTTTCACAAGCGCGCTGCCGTGGCCGGATTCGCGGCCGCGGCACTATGGCTTTCAATGGTCCCGGGCTGTGTCAGCCTTACCAGCCCTGCTGATTGGCTGGCCCGGGAATACATTCGTTATTTCGCCCCTGACGAAGGCACCCGCGAATCCCGGGTCGTGACAACAAGGGACTCCAGAAAAGGGATCGTGGTCGCCGCGCACCCCCTGGCTTCCGAGGCCGGGATCGCGGTGATGGAGGCCGGGGGCAACGCGATTGACGCGGCAATTGCCGCCTCTTTCGTCATTTCAGTCGTGCGCCCTCAGTCAACGGGAATTGGTGGGGGCGGATTCCTGCTGTCACACAACGCGCGGGACGGCCATACCGAAGCATTTGATTTTCGAGAACGTGCTCCCGCGAATGCGACCCCGGAGAAATATCGTGGTTTGCCGGCCACCGCGACCATTGACGGACCACTCTCAATAGCCACGCCAGGACTCGTTGCCGGTCTCGCCGAGATCCACAGGAAGTCCGGGAAATTATCATGGAGAGAAATCCTTCAACCCGCGATCCGCGTCGCACGGGATGGTTTTCCGGTCTATCCTCAGCTTGCGACAGCCCTTCATGACCGGGCAGATATACTCCGAAAATACCCCGCATCGACACGAATCTTTTTCCGGGAAGCACGTCCATTGGGCCTCGGAGAGACCCTTGTACAGACGGATCTTGCGGCAACACTCACGCGCGTGGCAACAAACGGTGCCCAGGAATTCAAGAACGGACAGACCGCACGCCTGATTGTGTCGACGGTCCGCGAGGCCGGAGGTTTGCTGCAACAATCTGATCTGCTCAACTACCGGGTCATCAAACGCCTCCCCGTCACAGGGCAATTCGCGGGACAACGGGTGGTTTCCATGCCACCACCATCAAGTGGCGGCATTCACGCAATTGAGATCCTGAATATCCTTCGCAACGACCAGGATGCCATTGCCAAGGCCGGTTTTGGCTCGACGACGCATTGGCACCTGATGGCCGAGGCCATGCGCCGGGCATTTGCCGACCGGGCGACATTCATGGGTGACCCCGACTTTGTGGAAGTCCCGGTCAAGCGACTCCTCGGGATTGAACACGCCGACAAGTGGCGAAACACCATTGATGTGCGGAGAGCGACACCGTCGAAATTCCTTGATGTCAAAAACGTCTCGCTTCTCCACGAGTCTGATTCCACAACTCACATTTCAGTTCTCGACCCTGATGGAAACGCCGTCGCCACGACACAAACAGTTAACTTCACGTTTGGTTCTTGCATGGTCGCTGATGGGACGGGTGTTGTACTCAATGACGAGATGGATGATTTTGCGCGGGCCGGCGCGAAACCAAACGCCTTCGGGCTGATTGGTAACGCAGCCAACGAGGTAGCGCCCGGAAAAACACCACTGTCCTCCATGACACCCACCTTTGTCTTTGACGCGGCAGGGAAAGTCCGGATAATCGCCGGTTCGCCCGGCGGACCGAAAATCATTTCCGCAACATTGCAATCCATCTTCAATCACCTGGCATTGAACATGTCTCCGGCCGATGCGGTACATGCGCCACGGATCCACCACCAATGGATCCCCGACAAGCTTTTCATCGAAACTAAATGGGCTCCGGAGTCGACCTTGAGGGAATTGGCCTCGATGGGCCATGTCATTGAGCCAGCCGAACGCATCGGTGACGTCCAGGCTATTTTTATTGAGAGCAAGGGTTCGGGGCAATTTTCACGGACCGGAGTCTCCGACACCCGCTCCGAGGGCCGCCCGCGCGTCATGCATTGATCCACGGGACACCACACCGGTCGCGCCTCCCTCGCGCAAAACAAAAAAATGGTCGGCCGGAACATTCCGGGCTATCAATGCCGCGATCAAATGGCGCACAGGATCCTCATAGCCTTCATCTGTGAGCTGGAACGTGCCCCAATGCACTCCCATGGAAAGGCCCGCCCGAAGCTCCAGATGAGCCTTTACGGCATCGTCGGGGTTCATGTGTTGCTCTCGCATGAACCACCTGGGTTCGTAGGCACCAATCGGCAATATCGCGAGGTCGGGAGAACCGATCCGCTCGCGAATTGCAGTGAAGTGCGGGCCAAATCCAGTATCACCTGAGTAGTAGATGGATCCCTTGGACCACCTGATGAAAAAACCACCCCAAAGACTAAGATTCCGGTCGAAGCTTGTGCGACTTGACCAGTGTTGAGCGGGAACAAAATGCACTTCAACTGGATCGCCAGGACCACGAACCGGAAATTTTCGCCTTTCCCACCAATCCTGTTCAATAACCCGCTCCTCCGCTACACCTGCTCTCCTGACCACGTCCCCGTCACCGAGAGCCACGAGAAATATTGGCTTGAATGCCTCGTCAAGCCGCTTGATTGTCGGCAGGTCCATGTGGTCGTAGTGATTGTGACTGATCATGACCACATCAATCTGTGGTAACGCGTCGAATGCAATCCCCGGCGCGCGAAAACGCCTTGGACCGGCCCAGGAAACGGGCGAAACCCTCTCCGACCATACTGGATCTGTCAGCAAGTTCATACCCGCTGACTCGATCAACACCGTCGCGTGGTTGACGAAAGTTACCTTGGCGAAATCTGTTACCCCGTCAAACGAGGCCGGAACCAACGCGGCAGGCGGTAATGGCCTTGCATAGACTGATGGATCATCAGGCCAGTCGATTGTCTGACGCGTGAATTGCCATTTCAAGAAGTCGCCAAAGCTCTTCTCGCCGGACCGGTCAGGATTGAAAAACCTCTTGCCGTCAAAGTGATCTGAAGTGGGACCGTTGTATCGAGGACTCACACAACCTCCTGACAGGATCATGCTCACCACGAGAGTGGAAACAGAAACCAGGCAGCGGTTCATTTACGAGCCGTAAATTTAAGTTCCGCGGGATCCACACGGAAGAAGGACTGGACCAATTGCGTATTGAGGACGGGGCCAAGACGCGGCCATGGTGGCCAGAACAACTCGAGTCCAGGGTCAGACACCTTGCCAACGATGATCCGCCCGTCATCAAGCCTGAACGCTACAACTCCCGTGTAGAAATCAAAGCTGCCATCCTGAATCAGGCGACGCTTCTTGACCTCAGCCCTCTCACGGGCGTCTCCGAACATGCGCAGAGGATAAAAATCCTGGATGTGCTCCGACACGTTTGATGCCACCTTGATATCAAGATGCCACCGGTCTCCGGAATAGGCCCCGCCTAGCCGCGTCATCAGCAAATTCTCATCCGCCATCAAGGGGGGCATGCTGTCCTTGACCAGGCTGACTGTTCCGATGCGACCATGAGTCTTGGAATACCACAATCCGGCGACCCCTTTTTCTCCAACGGAGGTCACAATCAGAAATGCTTCGCCGGGCCCGTCAAAGATTACCGGCCCGCGCATGAGTCGCGCGGGAACGGCATCGAAGCGATAAGCAACAAACTCATTCCCGCTGGACGGACCGAAATACAGAGCAGAAACCGCAGAATAAGCCGCTGCCCCGGCCTCGAAGGTCAGGTTCAAGGAGGCAGCCTGGTAGGCGTTGGTTCCCTCGTGATGGAGATAGCCATAATAGCTTCCCGACACCATTGCGGGCTGGAGTTCAAAGTCGACATCAGCGCCGGAATCAAAAACCGTCACATCTGCTCTCGGAAATGTCACAGGTCGATCAGCTACGGCGCCAAGCAGGGGACGTACCCGGGAATAGCTACAAGAGTCACAGTTCACAGATCCACCGCTGACATGGCAGATGGTTTCGCCTGTCGACGATCGCAAAGCGAGCTGGCTCGTGAAGGGATCAAACGTCCCCGCCCGGAAAATTTTTTGAACGCATCGGGTCGAGTCGTCCTTGCAGTTGTCCTGCGCAACAACGCCGAGACGCCCGGTCAAAACTGCGCCCGGCAAAAAACCAGACATTGCGTCAGGTGACGGCCGGTGCCACCGGCTGAACTCAAGCTGCAATACAGATTGGTGACCGTCGCACAGGGCGGTGTATTCGCCAGAAAGTGGTCCGATCGCCGGAACGTTTCCCCCGATCGTCAGTACATCTTCGATGCTTGCGTCGCCAATCCCGTAAAGACGTGCCTCAACAAAGCCCGTCCTTGATGTTTCACCCACTGCGTACAAAAGACGAGCGGAGAAGCGCCCATCAACCAATCGACCGCTGTCCAGGCTCACAGCCTGGCTTTCGTCTCCGGAAAGAGTCAAAGTGCCATCGAATCCAGCCTCGATCCGTGGAAAATAGAATGAAGCAAATTCAGAGGACCCGAATCCACCCAGGTGCACACGCATGATTGCCCGCATGGATCCCGTGTTTGTCGATGGAGTTTCCGGCACCAAGTCCATGACAACTGCCATCTTGGACTGGTCAGATATGCGCAAAAAACCAAGATAGCGACCGAAAGGCCTTTCGAATGCGGGCTTCACATGGTTGGTGGCCGCGTTGGCTTGTTCGACCGATTCCAGTCCAGTAGTCCTCGAAAACGTGGACTTGCAACCGGCAATGAGGCAGCCAGCACTGATGACACACATCCATGCGAAGCGCGTTGATGAGGCCATGACACCTGTTACCGGTTCCGTTCAAGCCGGCGATCCTGCCGGGTCGACACTTCCCACCACCAAGTGGATCGGCGAAGGACCGGAAACATTTAATAAACGGAAACCGATTTAGATGGCCCGGGTCGGCTGGCGCTCACTAGCCGACCATGCCGGAAGCACTTCGGGGATGGATTTCTCCAGTTGTTTCGCTCTCTTGAGTGGATCAGGATGGGTCGAGACGAACTCAGGGACGCGCTGGCCCGAGGCGGCCATTCTTAACCACAGAGCTGGCGCCTCGCCCGGGTCGTAACCCGCCTTGGCCATGTACAAAAGTCCAATTTTGTCGGCTTCTGCCTCGTGCAACCGGCTGTAGGGAAGCAAAACCCCAAACTGGGCGCCAACACCGAGAGCACCGACCGTGAGCGCGCGGTACTTGGAATCCTTCATCGCTTGATCGACAACTTGCATGCCAAACTGCGCGACGAGGCCTTGACTCATGCGCTCCGCACCGTGACGCGCGGTGGCGTGAGCCACTTCATGACCGAGCACTGCCGCCAAAGCAGCCTCATTCTGCGCTACCGGCAAGATGCCCGAGTAAACGGCGATCTTTCCGCCCGGCAGGCAAAAGGCGTTTACCGTTTTCGGTGAATCGATGACGACAAATTCCCAGTCGTAATTTTGCCCGCTGGCGGTCGCAATACGACGTCCGACCCGG
>CAWUNT010000114.1:0-6684 GCA_963923405.1 uncultured bacterium
CGCGGGCTGTGCCGGCGGTGTCGTGACGACGGGCGTTTTCTCGCCGCCGCTCAGGCCGGGGCCTCCGGCAGTTCCCTTGATCCGGGCGATCTCCGTCTCGCGCTCCTTGGCCAGTTCGCTCTTCTCTTGCAATGTACGCAGCTGCTGCACGTGCTTCAAATAGAGCGCGCGGCTGCGGGCCAGCCGGTCAGGCAAAACCTGCGCCTGCTCGAACAGGGTTTCGGATTCATCAAAGCGCTTCAGTTTCAGGGCTGCCAGGCCCCCGTAATATCCGGCAAGGTCATGCAATGTATGCCCGTCGGGAACCCGCTTCAATGCGAAGAGCGCGGCCTCATACTGACGCGCGTTGAAGGCTGTCACCCCGAATTCATAGGATGCGTCCGGTTCAAGTGTGGCGGGCTGGATCTTGCTGAAAAAAGTCCATGCCTCGGGCATGCGGTCCAGCTTGAAAAGAGTTCTCGCCAGCATTTTCTTGTTGGGCTCGTAGGCAGGATATTTTCGCAGAACCTGGTCGAAGGCGACGAGCGCGTCACTGTATTTGGCGGCATCAAAAAGTTGCATCCCTCGTGAGAACATCTGGGTCACGTTGCCGCCGGCGGTGGGTTTGACTCCGGCATTCCTGGGCGCGCCCGTTTTCGCGACGCCGCCAGGCGTTCCCTTGCCCAGCGCCTCGTGCCCGGGCACGAGTGTGCAGCAAGTGACGAACGCGAGGGCAAGCCGCCGGGCCAGAATGGATTTCGCGGGTTTCATGAACGCCCCTCGCGCTTTCTGCGGGCTTGTGAACGGTAGCGCGTGGATTTTTTCTCCCGGATCAATTCACCGGCGGTGGTCATGACGCCTTCACGTTCCTTGATGTCCACCCAGGTCGAAAGCGCTTCCGCCGCAAGGGATGGCGCTTTGATGATCCAGTGATCCTCGAGTACAACGATTGTCGCGATGACGACTTCCGGTTTCTCGAGGGGCATGATGCCGGAAAACAGCGTCGTCAATCCGACCGGATGTCTTCCCATCAGGGTGCCGGTCTTTCCGCCGGTCATTTCACGAAGCCTGCGAGGGCGCCCCCGATTGAAGGCGAAGGAGGCAGTCCCGCCGCGGACTGTGGCTTCCATGATTTTGCGAATCTTGCTCGCGGTCTCCGGTTCGACCATGAGATCCTTCGGGTCCGGAGTCACCGTCGGGGAATCCTTGAAAAGTCGCAAAGGTATTTTCTTTCCGTCATTCGCGATGGCGAGCATGGTGTTGGCCACGTGCACCGCGCTGGTCGTCACCATCCCGAATCCTGCCGCGAACCTCCCAACCGTGTAGCTGCTCGATGTGGTCGCGGACGGACTCAGCAGTGTTCCCGCGTCAACCTTGAAGTCAGCCGCAGGGGCCTGGCCGTAGCCAAACTTGCGCGCGAAATCGTGCACGAGCCCGAGCCCCAGCTGGTTGACCGCCATTTTCGCGAAGAAGCTGTTGCACGACAGGCCATAAGCCCGCCGCATGGTCATGTAGTTCTGGCCAACGATCTGGTCATTCATCCACATGCCACTTGGTTCGACGTTGCCACAGCCGCCAGTCAGGCCGAATGGTTTTTCAGGGTCGAAATCCGCGATTTCAAATGCGGCGGATGTGGCGACCGTTTTGAACAATGAAGCCGCCGGGAATTTCGCGTGCAGTGCCGTATGCGAGTTGCCACCCCAGGCGTCAGGAGAGCGCCCCTCCACCATCGCGAGGATGTCTCCCGTCCTTGCGTCAGCCATGATGACCGCCGCGATCGGGGAACCGCGATCGGCGATGAACGCCGAGAGCAATGTCTGCAGCTCGCCGTTGATCGTCGTCTCACGCTCAAGGCCCCCGGGAAGTTGCAACACAACTTTTCCGTCAGCCCTTGGCGCGGGCATTTTCACGGGAAGGACGGGCAGGCCGTCGTTGCCTTGCGTGAAGTTGCCGGCCGGCACCGCCGCGACGCGCGGCGCGGCTTGGGAGGCTGTTGCCAGGACGAGAGAAGCGAGCACGGCGGAAATTGTGCGCATGAGCCTTCCTGATCAGGCCAGCTTGAACCAGCCTTCTCGAACGAGTCTTCCCGAACGAGCCTGTGTGCATGTGTCTGATTTGGTTTGAACCTGTGAATATTATACATCAAACCGGTGGACACCCGCAGAGGGCGGGTCTTAGAATGGGGCCGTGATCCTCTTTCTTTACATCTTGCGGGAAATCGTTCCCCAGTTTGTCTCGTCGCTTTTGATCCTCGCGTCGGTGTTGATCATCAGCCAACTGGCGAGACTCACGGAGCTTCTCGTCGCTTTTGGTGTTTCGCTTGAAAACATCTTCCTGCCGATGGTCTACACGGTCTTGCCGTTCATTCCCCTCAACATCCCGATCGCGTTCCTGTTCGCTGTCTTGCTGGCGTTCGGGCGTTTCAGCGCGGACGGTGAGTACGCCGGGCTGCTCGCGTGCGGATTCCCGCTGCGGCGCGCGGCCATTCCTGTTGGCATCCTGGCCGTGTTGTTGTTTGTCGCGGGAGTGATCGCGGGGTCTCACCTGGAACCGTGGGGACGCCGTGAGCTGGTCCGGTTCATCTATGACAAGAGCAAGAACGAAGTGGACAACATGGTCCGCTTCAAGATCCAGCCGGGAGTGTTCACCGACAAATTCCTGGGTTACACCTTTTACGCGGAAGGAATCAGTTCCGACCGGACCCGTTTGACCAATGTCATGATGGCTCCACCGTCGGGCTCGCGGCAGTCGTTCACGATTCTAGCGCCATCGGGCACCATCACCGGGCGCGCGGATACGGGGGACCTGAAAATGTCCCTTGAGTCCGGTCAGGCGTTTTCGCACGCCGCCGACAAGTTGAATGGCTCCGTTGTGAAGTTCCGCCGCGCGGAATTCGATCTTCTGCGCCTGTTCCGCGAACAACTCGTTGAGGCCGACGTCGGGGAGGAAGACTACCGCGCGTTGGGTCCGGGAGACCTGCTGAAGTACATCGACAAGATCTCGACCGCGGAGCCGCGCGACGAGGCCCAGATCATCCGTGCCCGCTACCTGTTCCACAATCGCATCGCGTCGCCGTTCTCGGTGTTCTTCTTCGGGATGTTCGGCATGGTGCTCGGTGTTGTTGATCCGCGCAGTCAGAAGAACCGGGCATACATCGGGGCCATTTCGGCGATCATTGTCGGTTACGTCTTCATGATGGGGTTCAAGTGGCTGGCTGATCGCGGATTCATGGATGTGATATGGGCGGCGTGGATACCCCATTTGATACTTTTCGCGGCCGGTGCTTTCCTGCTTTACCAGAAAAACCGCCTGCCACCGTCGGAGCCCGTCCTGGAAAGGTCGAACCTTCCGTGGAACCTGAAGACCTGAAGGTCGTCACTGAAACCTGACGCAGCGCATTGACACGGTCGCGTGGTCGAACCCCTCGTAAAAAAATTCCGGGCTTTTTGAGGGAGTGCCGCGACCTGAACTGATCCCTGCCGCGTAAATCAGCGGGACATAGTGCTCGAGCGTCGGAACGGAAAGTTTATCCGGTGTGCCGTGTTCGCGAGAGATGTCCGTCAGTGATTTCCAGTCGCCCGCGGTAATTGCCGCGGCGATCCGGTTGTCGAATTCGACGGCCCACGATGGCGGCTGCGCGGCCGGATCTTCCTCCATCGTGGCGAGGGCATGGACGATATTGCCGCTGGCGACAACCAGGATGTCCGCGGTGATATTCCGGCCAATGGCCGTCGCGAGTTCGAAATGTTCGGGCAGGGTCTTCCTGCGATCGAGGCTCAGCATGAACACCGGGATGTTGGCGGCCGGGGCAAGATGGCCGAGAACGGACCATACACCGTGGTCATAACCCCATTCTGTCGTGTACGGGACGTCCTGCCCCTCGGTCTTGAGGGCGCTGGACAGGGACTTGGCCTCGTCGACGGCTCCTGGCGCCAGGTACTGAAACGCGTGCAGCTCTTTCGGGAAACCGATGAAGTCGTGGATGACGTGCGGCTCCGCGGACGCAAAAACCTCTGATCCCCGCGTCTGCCAGTGGGCACTGATGGTCAGGATTGCCTTTTTTGCGGGCAGTACCTGTGACCCCATTTGATGTAACGCTGCCTGCCACGCCTGCCCGGGCGCATAGCCAGGCAAGGCATTCATTGGCGACCCGTGTCCGATAAACAGTGTGTCTTTGGTCATTGGTTCATTCTCGACCTTTTTTCCGGATTTTGCGAATTGGCGCGCCCTTTTGGTGTAAAGGCCCGAAATCATGCGTCATTCTGAGGCATCAGCCTCCCGTCATTCTGAGCGGAGCGAAGAATCCTCTCCCCGTCATTCTGAGGCGCCAGCCTTCCGTCATTCTGAGCGGAGCGAAGAATCCTCTCTTCCCAGACAGGATCCTTCGCCTTCGGCTCAGGATGACGAGACCCCCGTCATTCTGAGGCCGCAGGCCGAAGAATCCTCTCTTCCTTTCCTCTAGGTTCCCGCCAAATTTTCCTGTAGTTTCGCACGGTAGTCTCAACAGAAGAGGATCCTGACGATGCGTCGAGTCGTGGTCACAGGTATCGGAATGGTCGCCCCCACGGGCAACGATGTCAAAACATGTTGGGTCAACGCGCTCGAAGGCCGCAGTGGCATCGACCGCATCCAGTTGTTCGACCCGTCCGCGCTTCCGGTTCAGATCGCTGGCGAAGTCCGCGGTTTCGAAGTCGGCGAGTCGATGGATCCGAAAGAGGCCAATCGCGCGACACGCTTCATCAAGTTTGCCGCTGGCGCAGCGCACCAGGCCATCAAGGATTCCGGCCTTCCGTGCGGCGAGAATGTCGACGGCGACCGCTACGGTGTCTCGATCGGCGTCGGACTCGGCGGTCTCTGGGACATCGAGGAAAACACGATCATCCTCAAGGAAAAAGGCCCGCGCCGGATTTCCCCTTTCTTCGTCCCGTACATGATTGCCAACATGGCCGCAGGCGTTGTCTCCCGCATGTACAACTTCAAGGGCCCGAATATTTGCACAACGACGGCTTGCACCAGTGGCACGCACGGCGTTGGCGAGGCGTTCCTGTACATCAAGAACGGCATGGCCGACGTGATGCTGGCCGGCGGCGCGGAATCAGCGCTCAGTCCCCTGGGCATTGCGTCGTTCGCCGTCATGAAGGCCCTCAGCACCAACAATGAAAACCCGAAAGAAGCATCGCGTCCGTTCGATATGGATCGTGACGGCTTCGTGATGGGCGAGGGTTCCGGTGTCCTGGTCCTTGAAGAGTACGAGCACGCGAAAAAACGCGGCGCCAGGATTTACGCCGAGATGGTCGGTTACGGCATGTCGGGCGACGCGTATCACATCACGTCGCCCGCGCCGGAAGGCGAGGGCGCCCAGCGCTGCATGAAGATGGCGATGTCTTCCGGTGGTATCAATCCGGACGAAGTGGACCACATCAACGCCCACGGCACCTCGACCAAACTCAACGACGCGTACGAGAGCATGGCGATCAGTCGCGTCTTTGGCGGTCACGCCAAAAATATCTCGATTTGCTCGACGAAGTCCGTGACGGGACACTGTCTGGGCGCCGCGGGTGGGATCGAGGCGGTTTACACGGTCCTCGCCGTTCATCATGGACTGGTTCCGCCGACGGCCAATTACAAGACGCCGGATCCCGAGTGTCCACTCGATTACACGGTCGGTGGTCCTCGTGAGCGCAAGGTTCGTTACGCGCTTTCGAATTCTTTCGGCTTCGGCGGCACCAACGGGACCGTCGCGTTCAAGCACTACGACGGCAAGTAAAGAGGAACTGAAAAATGGCCAGCGTTAAAGACGCAGTCAAATCTGACTCCAAATCAAAACCGGGAAGCAAATCCACCGCCGCATCAGGATCTCATTCCAGGGACTTTCTGATCCAGTTGTACAAGGACATGATCCTGTACCGGCGCTTCGAGGAGCGCGTTCACGTCGCGTACACGACGCGCCGCAAGTTCGCCGGGTTCTGTCACCTGCACATCGGCCAGGAGGCCGTCGCGGCCGGTGTCCAGCACGCCCTGCGCCCGACGGATTATGTGATCGGCGCGTATCGCTCGCACACCCAGGCGATCGCCAAGGGCATCACTCCGAACCAGGTCATGGCCGAGCTCTTCGGCAAGTCGGGCGGTTGCGTGCGTGGCAAGGGCGGCTCGATGCACATGTTCAGCAAGGAAAAACGTTTCCTTGGTGGCCACGGCATCGTCGGTGGCCAGGTGCCACTGGCGGCCGGGGTTGGTTTCGCGATCAAGTACCGCGCGGAGCAAGACATTTGTGTTTGCTACGTCGGCGACGCCGCGACGAATCAAGGCCAGTTCTTTGAGGCCCTCAACATGATGGCAACATGGAACCTGCCGGTTCTCGTCATCATCGAGAACAACCGTTACGGCATGGGAACCGATATCCACCGTACGACGAGCATCGACCACTTGTGGAAACGCGCCCTTGCCTTTGACATGGCGCACTCGCAAGTCGACGGGTCCAACGTCCTCAATATCTACGACGCCGTGAAGTCCACCGGTGACGCGATGCGCAAGGAAAACCATCCGCACCTGATGGAGATCATGACTTACCGGTATCGCGGGCATTCCGTTTCCGATCCGGGCGCTTACCGGACCAAGGAAGAAGTCGCCGAATACCAGGCGAAAGACCCGATGTTGATGCACGGCAAGTTCCTGGTCGCGAACAAAATGGCGACCGAGGATGAT
>CAWUNT010000115.1:0-6624 GCA_963923405.1 uncultured bacterium
GGGAGGCTGTCAAAAACCTTGAAACAGCATCCAGTTTGACCGCGTGGATCCGCACCCGTTTGGGTTCCCAAACCGCCGGTGGCAAAGCGATCCGTGGTACCCGGGTCGTGGCCGTCGGCGGTGGCGTGACACTCGATGTGGCTGGCTTTGCCGCAGGACTTTGCGGTCTTGAGCACGTGAATATTCCAACAACCCTCCTGGCCATGGTGGACGCGGCCATCGGGGGCAAGACCGGGGTCAACTTTCCTCCATTTGGAAAAAACCAGGTCGGTCTCTTTCACTTTCCGGCGCGGGTTGTCATTTGTCCGGAATTCCTGAAAACCTTGCCGCCGGAGGAAATGCGGGCCGGCGCCGCGGAGTGCCTCAAACACGCGTTGCTGGCCAACGACATGAATTTGTTTGAAACGTGGGTTCAGTTGGCACGTGATGGAAATACCGCCGTCATGGAGGACTGTGGACCTGTTCTTGCCGTGGCCAGGATGAAAGAGGCTTTCGTGGACCGTGACCCCTTCGAGCGTTCTGGCGCCAGGGAAATGCTGAACCTTGGTCACACGACGGCCCACGCCCTTGAATCGCTCGCCCAGTCGCGTGGTCAGGTTGTTCGTCACGGTGCGGCCGTGGCCTTGGGCCTTGCCTGCAAGGCAGAATTGATGGCTGCCACCCAGCCAGAAAGTGCCTCTGCCGCGAGAAAAATCATGGCGGGCCTGAAGGCGAGTCACTGCCTCGACGAAATCGAAAATTGGTTTTCAGGCCTCGGCACCCCATTCGACGCGCTCTGGCCGTCCATGATTGAACAGATGCGTCAGGACAAGAAACTACGCGTCAGTGACAGTTCCGGGATCCGGATCGTGGGTTTGCGATGGAATTCCGCGATAAATGGACTCGAGACACACGCGATGGAAGTTGAGCCAGAAACGCTCAGACGGGCCTTCGTCAGATCGCTCAACCCTGAAGCGATTGACCCAGTGTATTGACGATTTTGCGAGCCGCAGCCGCCGGATCTGTCGCTGTCCAGATGGAGCGGGAAGCGTTGACGAGAAGGCCGAGTCCATCGGGCCTGAGGCCCTGCAGGATTTCCTTTTCCTGTTTCCCTTGAGCGCCCAGGCCGGGACTCAAGAACCACGTTTCGGGGCACAGTTCACGCATCCCTGCGGCATCATGCCCGACAACCAGGCCGTAATGCGCTGGACGGTCGCTGACTTTGAGGGCGACGTGGCGGGCAAGAGTACCGGCGTCCGACACCAGTTGGAGACCCTGGATATCGGGAATGTTGGTTGTGGTGCCCAGGACGAAGACGCACATCCCCTTTTTCGTGAAAGGCGAGAAATCCTCACCCATATAGGGGCTGGCCGTCACGGCCGTGACGCCCGCGGCGGCGGCAAAAGTCGCGTAACCCTCCAGCGTGTTGTCGATGTCGTTGAACTTGCCGTCAAGGATCAGAGGTGTATCGCCGGTCCAGTCACGGATGCGCAAAAGCAAGTCAATGCCCTTCGATCCGCGGGCCAGGTAAAACGCAAGGTTGACCTTGTAGGCGGCGGCGTGAGGTTGGGTTTTTTTGATGATTGACCTGATCTGTCGCGCGGTCGTACTGCCGAACGGGGCGGGAAGGATCCGGGAAAAACGCTTTCGCGGGTTGGCCGCGACCGGAGGATCCAGCCCGACGCAAAGGATGCTTGAAGTCTTTCTGACGCTGTCGGCAAATCGTTGCATGGGCTGCCTTTGCGTATTTGAGAGGGCTTTCTGCAACATGACAAACAGAATCATTGCTCTTTGCAAGTATTATTTTAAACTGCTGGAGACAGGGAGATCACAGTGACGGAAGTTTCCGCGAGAGAGATCGCCGGCTTGCTGGTCAGGACTCAAGCCCTCCGGTTTGGTTCCTTTACCACCAAGTCTGGGCGTGAAAGTCCCTTTTTCATGAACTTTGGCGCCATCAACGGCGGTGCAGACCTTGCGCGCCTGGCTGGTTGGTACGCCGACGCGATCATGGAACGGCGCGATCCCCTGCCGGAAATCATTTTCGGGCCGGCCTACAAGGGAATTCCGTTGGCCGTCGCGGTCGCTATAGAACTGGCGCGCAAAACCGGATCGGATGTGGGATTCGCGTTTGATCGCAAGGAATCCAAGAACCACGGCGAGGGTGGGATGCTGATCGGGCGACCGCTTGAAAAAGGCCGGCGTGTCCTGATCGTCGACGACGTCCTTACCGCCGGTACGAGTGTTGGCCAGACTCTTTCATGGATGAAAGACCTTGATGTCAAAATCACGGGTGTACTCGTCGGTGTCGATCGTTGTGAGACAGCCTCTGACGCCCTTGGCGGGGATGGAATGGCGGCAGCGGCCTTGGAGCGGAAGTATCAAGTTCGTGTCGAATCCCTGACAGACATCAGGAAAATCATGACGGCGATCACGTCAGATCCTGCGCTCACCTCCACGAGCGGACTGACCCCTGAAGTCACAATCAAGATCAGCGAATACCTCGGAAAATACGGTTCATGAACACGGTTCATGAGAACCAGGGTCCGGGAATCAGTTTGCTCGTCCTTGGCGGTACTGGAGCCGTCGGCCGCGAACTCGTAAAAACGGCTCTCGATCATCCATCCATCTCTAAAGTCATTGCCCCGACTCGCAGAGCTCTTTCTCCCCACGCGAAACTCATCAATCCTGTTTTCACTTCTGATTTGTTTTCGATTCCACCAGATGCCTGGCTAGTTGACGCGGTGGTGTGTGGGTTCGGGACGACAATCAGGAAGGCCGGATCGAGGGAAGCCTTCGCTACCATCGACCACGACATGCCCCTTGATGCAGCGCGCAGGGCGCGCGAAGCAGGCGCAAGGGCGTTCGGACTCGTATCATCCGTCGGCGCCCAGACCGGGGGCAGTTTTTATCTCAAGTCCAAATTGCGACTCGAGAATTCAATTCGCGCCCTTGGTTATCCTTCATACGCGATCGTGCGTCCGTCTTTGATCGAGACCGATCGTGATGAGTTTCGTCCTGCCGAGGCGCTTGGACGTTTGTTGGCGCCCATTTTGAATACACTTCTCCCGTTACAGTACAGGTCGGTTTCTGCGCACAGGATTGCCAATGCACTGCTTGGCGCGGTTGTTCGTGGCACGCCTGGAGAGACGATCATTGAGTCGGCCGATTTACACAAGGAAGGCGCATATTGAATCAGTCATTCATCCATGAATTTCCATGGTTCAATCAAGAACTCGACTTGTTCTTCACACGCGACGTGGACCTTCCTCCGGACACGATCTGGCGCGCATGGACTCATCCAGAGTTGCTGATGCCGTGGTTCTGTCCCAAGCCATGGTCGGTGAGCGCGTGCGAAATCGACCTGCGTCCCGGTGGTGTGTTCAGTACGACGATGAAATCCCCGGAAGGCCAACTATTCCCCAATTTAGGCACTTTTCTGGAAGTCATTCCCGGAAAGAAACTTGTCTGGACAAATTGTTTGGCACCCGGTTTTCGTCCTGTGACGCCGGTGACTCCGTCCGTCGGAGGCGCGGGGGCATTTCACTTCACGGGTATGATCCTGCTTGAACCGATTTCTGGCGGGACGAAATACACGGCCGCTGTCGTTCACGGAAACAAGGAACATCGGGATGTGCATGCGAGCATGGGATTCGAGAAAGGTTGGGGAATGGCACTCGACCAGCTGGTCGAATTCATGCGTGACCGCTAAGAGGCGACGCAGTTTCGTGCTTTGGTTTTTAAAAAAATTTTGGAGGATTACAGGATGAGCAAGAAACAAATGAGGGTCGCCTTCTGGATTTTGACCGGACCTCTGGCGCTCCTCACTGCGATGTCAGGGGCCATGATGTTGACCCATAACCCTCAGGCTGTGGAGGGCTTCCATCATCTTGGGTATCCGGAGTATTTCCTGACATACCTCGGACTTGCGAAGATACTCGGGGTGACGGTGATTATCTTTCGCAGGTTTCCGGTATTGACTGAATGGGCATATGCCGGATTGACATTCACCTACATTGCCGCATCGTACTCGCATTTTTCATCTGGCGACCCGATGAGCATGGTTGTCCCGCCTGTTGTGTTCCTCGCGATCCTGTTCGGCTCACGTCATCTTGGTAAAATTGCTTTCATGGGACGTTGACGGCAATCGCCGCGTCCTTCATGCCGGCGAAGATTGCGCACACTTCCCGGATTTCGTGATGGCGGTCAAGATGGCATCCCAGAGTTCGCGCCGGGCATTCAATGCGGTCGCGGTTGCCTCGGCGGCTTCGGTCCATTTTTTCCGGTCGTCACCACACAACGAGACCAGTAACTGTCGAGCCAGGGGCCCGTGTTGATCTCCGTCCACCGCGATGTGGCGTTCGAGATAAAGTCGGAAATATCGGGGTTCTGAAGAGGGCAGGTTCGGGAGCATTCGTTCAAACATTGATGGAACGAGATTCTCGCGCCCCATCAGGAAGGCTGCTGCAGTCATGTGAACCGGAGCGTCGGCCAGTTGAAACGTGGTCCGGGTGAACTTGTCGCATGCGGCGGGCAGTTGTGTGTTCTGCTGGTTGATTTGCAGGTGATCTCGTGATGCGTAAACCAGCGACTCAACAGCCGCTGTGGAGGCCCCGGCTTCGCGCATGGCAGCGAGGTACATCTCGAAGTGGCTGAGGTATTGTCCGGGCGCCACCTCGTCAGATTCCTCGACCAGAACGATCTCGTTGATGATTCTTGCCGCATTGGGGGCAGAGACGGGGCGCCATGGCAAGTCGACGCAAGTGAGGCGTCGCTGCAGGGATTTCAGCAGGGTCATGAAATCCCAGACGGCGATCACATGATGTTCCATGAAGATGCGCAAGGCGTCGAGGTTGCTGATTTTGCCGTAGACCAGATGCTCGAGAACCTCGATGCGTTTTTCGTGCGTCTCGACCATCAGTTGGTCAAACATGCGGTTTGACGGAGTCATCAGATTTTACATCCGTGTATGGTTGGATTTCCGGGATGATCAGGTCACATGGACCGGCGGTATTTGCCTCCGACGCGGTAAAGGGTTTCCGTGATCTCGCCAAGGCTGGCGTGACGGACCGTTTTCATGAGTTCCGCGAAGACGTTGCCGCCGTTGATGACTGTGTTGACGAGTGACTTCAGGGCCTCGTCGCGCTTTCCGCCGTGTCCTTTCTTGAAGGAGTTCAGGCGGTCCAGCTGCTGGTCCTTTTCCTCGTAAGACGCTCGTGCCAGCTCGATTTCAGGGCGGACATATTCGCCGCTGATGACCTTGGGATTCAGGTACGTATTGACCCCGATGATCTCAAGCTCGCCGGTGTGCTTCTTGCCTTCGTAGTAAAGGCTCTCTTCCTGGATCTTGTTCCGCTGGTACTGCGTTTCCATGGCGCCAAGGACGCCGCCGCGGGCCGATATCCGGTCGAATTCCTGCAGCACGGCCTCTTCGACGCGGTCTGTCAGGAGCTCAAGGAAGTACGATCCCTGGTTGATGTTCTCGCATTTGTTGAGGCCGAATTCCTTGTTGATGATGAGCTGGATCGCCATGGCGCGGCGGACGCTCTCTTCCGTCGGGGTGGTGATCGCCTCGTCGTAGGCATTCGTGTGCAGGGAATTGCAGTTGTCGTAGAGGGCCATGAGGGCCTGC
Organism: uncultured bacterium; assembly: GCA_963923405.1. Taxonomy (GTDB): domain Bacteria; phylum Bdellovibrionota_B; class Oligoflexia; order Oligoflexales; family RGVZ01; genus RGVZ01. The sequence continues at coordinate 5,609 of CAWUNT010000115.1, forward strand.
AACGTCGTACGGATATCGTTGAAGTCGATCTCCATCGCGTGCAGGGATCGTCCGGACGTCTGGATGTGATACTTGAGCATCTGACTGCGTTCACTGGCGCCGTACCGGTCGCGCATCGCGATGGCCCAGATCCTGCGTGCGACACGGCCAAGAACTCCGTACTCCGGGTCGATGCCGTTGCTGAAGAAGAACGAGAGATTCGGCGCGAAGTCGTCGATCTTCATTCCGCGCGCCAGGTAGTACTCGACATAAGTAAACCCGTTTGCGAGGGTCAGGGCCAGCTGCGTCACAGGGTTCGCGCCGGCTTCGGCGATGTGGTAGCCCGAGATCGATACGCTGTAGTAGTTCCGGACTTTGTTCTGGATGAAGAAGTGCTGGATGTCGCCCATCATCTTGAGGGCGAATTCCGTCGAGAAGATGCACGTATTCTGTGCCTGGTCTTCCTTGAGGATGTCGGCCTGCACCGTGCCCCGCACCGTCTGGATGGTCTTCTCGACGATATGGTTGTGGGTCGCCGGGTCCGGGATCTTCCCGTGTTCGGCGATGTAACGGTCGATTTGCTGGTCAATGGCCGTGTTCATGAACATGGCGAGGATGATCGGCGCAGGGCCGTTGATGGTCATGCTGACGCTGGTGTTTGGCGCGCAAAGATCAAAGCCGCTGTAGAGGACTTTCATGTCATCGAGGGTCGCGATGGAAACCCCTGACTCGCCGACCTTGCCGTAAATGTCCGGACGCTTGTCCGGTTCGCTGCCGTAAAGGGTCACGCTGTCAAATGCCGTCGAGAGGCGTTTCGCGTCGTCGTTTTTCGACAAGTAGTGGAAGCGCGCGTTAGTCCGCGCCGGGCCACCTTCGCCTGCGAACTGGCGCTTCGGATCCTCGCCGGTCCGACGGAACGGGAAGACGCCGCCGGTGTAAGGGAAGCTGCCGGGGACGTTCTCGCGGGTCAGGAAACGGACGACGTCTGCCTTGCTGGTCAGGTCCGGCAGGGCGACTTTCGGCAAGTCCAGATGGGA